>CABUUE010000133.1 GCA_902494685.1 uncultured Collinsella sp. | reverse complement strand
GTGCGCGGGCGCCCGGTCGGCGGCCCGTTCTGGGCGCGCCTCAATCGTAGCCCGAGATGGTCCCGGGCTGACAATTTCGACTGTAATGGACGTTCTTGAATGACTAGTCGTTTAAGAACGTCCCCAACGACTGGGTCGGAAAATTTCTTAAAAAAGTTCTTGCCCTAAGCTGATTCGTCCGTATAATAAACTTCGTTGCTTGAGAGCACGCACCTATTCCTCGGTAGCTCAATGGTAGAGCACGCGGCTGTTAACCGCGCTGTTGTAGGTTCGAGTCCTACCCGGGGAGCCAGGTTGTAAAACCCGTCGCTAATGCGGCGGGTTTTTTCATGCCGCGATCGCCGTTCGCGAACGTTACCGTATCAACATTTCGTGTCGAGGATGTAATCCCGAGGCCCGCCACCTCAACATGGCGCGGTCGTTGTAGAATATTGCAATGATTGCTCCCACGAGATGGTGCCGCGAGCACCAGATAAGGAGATTCTTGTGTCTGAGACCATTAACGGCAGCCTGAGCGTCTCGAACGACGTTATTGCCGATATTGCCGGTTATGCCGCGATGACGTGCTATGGCGTCGTCGGTATGGCTGAGCAGCTCCAGGGCGCCGAGAGCGTGCGCCTCCTTGCCGGTCAGCGCCTCCGCAAGGGCGTGCTTGTCTCCGCCGACGAGAACGGCCTTACGGTCGATCTTCACGTCGTGCTCGAGAACGGCGTCAACATGAAGTCTGTCTGCCACAATCTTTCGAGCTCCGTTGCCTTCACCCTGCAGGAGATCGCCCAGATCGATCCCGCCAGCCTTAAGATCGGCATTCACATCGACGCGCTCAAGAGCCGTCTGAACTAGCATCCGAACACGGAGATTTCACCACTCATGATTGCAAAGACCATTCGCACCTGTTTTCCGATCGCTGCGGCTGCCGTTTCCGACAAGGCCGAGGAGATCAACAAGCTCAACGTCTTCCCCGTACCCGACGGCGACACCGGCACCAACATGTCGCTCACGCTCGCCTCGGTGACCAAGGAGCTTTCTGCTCTTCCCGCCGATGCCGATATGGAGGCCATCGCTGGCGCCATCACCCACGGCTCCCTGATGGGTGCCCGCGGCAACTCCGGCGTTATTACCTCGCAGATTCTTCGTGGCGTGGCCGAGGGCCTTGTCTCTGCCGACGAGCCTATTACGTCCGCCAACATTGCCTTCGCCTTCCGTCGTGCCGTCAAGGTCGCCTTCCAGGCTGTCCGCAAGCCCATCGAGGGCACGATCCTCACGGTCCTGCGCGATGTCTCGACCAAGGCCGACGAGTGCGAGAAGAAGAAGTTCTCGGCCGAGGACGCGCTTGATGCCATCGTCGTCGAGGCCTACCAGTCCGTCGCCCGCACGCCCGATCTGCTGCCCGTTCTGAAGGAGAACGGCGTGGTCGACTCCGGCGCCTTTGGCTTTGCCATCTTCCTGGAGAACTTTGTTGCCGCCGCGCTCGGCCGTAGCACCGTTGTCGAGGATTTCTCCGCCACGTTTGATTCTGCCGGCTCTGCCCGCGATGCGGCCCTCGGTCGCGTTGAGATCGAGGCCAACGATGACTGGGAGGGCTCGGAGTTCCGCTACTGCAACGAGTTCCTCTTTAAGGCCGATGCCCCGTTTGACGAGGACGAGTGCCTTAAGTTCCTGGGCTCCATGGGCGACTGCGAGTTGCTCGTGGGTGCCTATCCCGACTACAAGATCCACGTGCACTCCAACACCCCCAACCTGGTGCTCGAGCACATGCTGCAGCTCGGTCAGATCTATGAGGTCTTTATCCACAACATGGAGATGGAGGCCCACGACCGTACCGCTAAGATCCACGAGGATCAGGAGAAGGCCGCCGAGCCCGCGAAGGCCCTGGGCTTTGTCGCCGTTGCCGCCGGTTCCGGTGAGGCCGACATCCTCAAGTCCCTCGGCGTTGACGTGATCGTCTCGGGTGGCCAGACCATGAACCCCTCGACCGCCGACCTGTTGGGCGCCGTCGACCAGGTCAACGCGACCTCGGTCATCATCCTGCCCAATAACGGCAACATCCGCATGGCTGCCGAGGCCGCAGCCTCTGCCTGCACCGACAAGAAGGTCGCCGTCGTTCCCACCAAGACCGTCCCGCAGGCGTTCTCCGCGCTGTTCGCCGTCCTGCCCGATTCTGAGCTCGAGGACGCCGTTGCCGCCATGGTCGACGCCATCAGCGAGGTTCGCGATGGCGAGGTCACCCGCGCCGTGCGCGATTCCAGCGCCTCTGACGGCTCTCCGATTCACTCCGGTGACGTCATGGGTATCATTGCCGGCTCCATCGACGTGGTCGGCTCCGATGTGAAGCAGGTCACGCTCGACTGCATCAACCGCATGCAGGAGGAAGAGGAGGGTGACGCGCTGACGATTCTGGCTGGCGAGGAGCTGTCCGACGAGGCCTTCCAGGAGATCGTCGACGCCATCGAGGAGGCTCAGCCCGATCTGGAGATCGACGCCCATCGTGGCGAGCAGCCGCTCTATCCCGTGATCTTCTCGATCGAGTAGGCTCTGCCTATGTCCGAGCTGTGCTCCGTGCCGCGCGTCTCGGAGCGCTTTGCCCAGAGCAATGCGCTCGACGAGGATATCGCGCGACTCAAATATGTTTCGGGTAAACGTGAGGAGGCCCTTCGCCGTCTGGGAATTCGGACGGTGGGGGACCTCCTTCTCCATATCCCTCATCGATACCTGGACTTTACCCGTTCTTGGTCTATCGAGATGGCGCCCATCGGTACTGTGTGCACCATCATCGCCACGGTCGACCGTATCGTCCAAAAACAGCCGCGTCCGCGCATGCAGGTGACCGAGGTCTCACTCGTTGACGAAACGGGCGTGCTGCAGGTCGCCTTTTTCCGCCAGCCCTGGATTGCCCAGCAGCTTAAGCAGGGCGACCGCCTGGCCGTGATGGGCAAGGTTGAGTTTGCCTACGGTTTTAAGCAGATGGCCTCTCCGCACTTTGAAAAGCTCGAGGAAGGGCGTGCCGCAGGCACCATTCTGCCGGTCCATTATGTGAGTGACGGCGTGAGCCAGGCGTGGATGCGCCGCATCGTAAGCGGCGCGCTCGAGGTCGTCGGCAATCCCTACGACCCGATTCCCGCACGCTTGCGCGTCAAGCGCCGCCTGATGAGCAATGCCCGCGCGCTTCGATCGATCCACTTTCCATCGAGTATGGCCGAGCGCGATATCGCGCGCGCACGGCTTGCCTACGAGGAGTGCCTCTACCTGCAGCTGGCGCTGCGCCTGCGCAACGACGGCGGCCTGGTCGATGTGGTGCCCTATGCCCACACCGCGGGCGAGCACCTGGCCGAGCTCAAGCAAGCCCTGCCGTTTTCGCTGAGCGACGAGCAGGACGCCGCGTTCCAAGACATCCTGCATGATATGTGCGATGGCGGGCGCGTGATGAACCGGCTGCTGCTGGGCGATGTCGGTACCGGCAAGACCGCCGTTGCTGCCTGCGCGCTGGCTGTGGCTGCCGATAGCGGCACCCAGGCCTGCGTTATGGCGCCCACGGGCGTGCTGGCGCGCCAATATGCCGATAAGACCGGCCCTCTGCTCTCGCAGGCTGGCATGTCCTGGGCGCTTCTGACGGGTGCTACGCCGGCCGCAGAGCGCGAGCGCATCCATGCACAGCTGGAATCGGGCGAGCTTGACGTGCTTTTTGGCACCCACGCGGTTCTTTCGGATGACGTTACGTTCAAGCATCTGTCTCTCGTGGTCATCGATGAACAGCACCGGTTTGGCGTCGGCCAACGCAACGCCCTGCGCGCGAAAGGCCCCGGTGCCGATCTGCTCGTTATGACGGCAACGCCCATCCCGCGTACGCTGGCGCTTTCGGTCTACGGCGATCTGGATACGAGTATCATCCGCCATCGGCCAGTCCCTGGCGCTGGCGTGACGACACGCGTGCTCACCGAGTCGAGTCGTGACCTCGCCTATGGCGCCATTCGCGAGGCGCACGAGAAGGGGCAGCAGGCCTACGTGATTTGCCCGCTCGTGGAGCCGAGTGACTCGGCCGATGAGCTGGAGGACGTGCCCGGTATCGCCCGCGACGACGAGGGCCGCGTGACGGTCCCCGTGCCGCTGCACGATACGGCGACCGAGCTCGATCGACTGCGTCTGGCGTTGCCGGGTCTTGCCATCGAGCGCCTTCACGGCCGTATGCCAGCGGGGGAGAAGGACCAGGTTATCGATGCCTTCAAGCGTGGCGAGATTGATGTGCTCGTCTCGACTACGGTGGTTGAGGTGGGCGTCGACGTGCCCAACGCCACCGTCATGGTCATCGAGAACGGTGAGCGCTTTGGCTTGGCGGCGCTGCATCAGCTACATGGTCGCGTGGGCCGCGGCAGCGTGTCGGGCACGTGCCTGGTCATGACGCACTCCAAGGGCAACGGCGGCGCATCGGCGGCGCAAGACCGTCTGCAGTCGCTCGAAAAAACCTCGGATGGCTTTACGCTCGCCCAGATGGACCTGCGTTTGCGCCACGAGGGCGAAATCCTGGGGTACCGCCAGCATGGCGGCGTGACCTTGCGCTTTGTGGACCTGGACGCCGATGAGGACCTTATCGAATGGGCCCATTTGGACGCGGTCGAGCTCTTGCGGTATGCTTGCAACCTTGACTC
>CABUUE010000132.1 GCA_902494685.1 uncultured Collinsella sp. | reverse complement strand
TTACGGGATTGCCGTTCTGGTCACAGAAGCCGATGTTATAGAAACCGGCGTTGTTGAGCGCGGTGACGGCGGCGGAGATGCTCTTGCCGTACAGGTTGCCCGGAACACTGGCCTTGCCGGACTTCTTGGCAATGACGACGGTAATCGTGGCGCCGGGCTTCTGCTTGCCACTGGGGTTCCAGCTGATCACGGTGCCCTCGGTAACCGAGTCGTTCTCCTGGTAGCTAACGTCGACGCCAAAGCCTGCCATATCGAGGGCGTTGCGCGCCTGGGCTTCGGTCATGTCGGTCAGATCGGGCACCGAGGTGGTGTCCGGGCCGCTGGAGACCTTGTACGAGATGGTCGTGCCCTTCTCGACCTCCTTGCCGGCAACAGTGCTCTGCTCAAAGACCTGGCCCTCTTCGGCCTCATTGGCTTCCTCCGAAGCGCTGCCCTTCAGGCCCACGCTTGCCAGTGCGGCCTCGGCCTGGTCCTTGGTCAGGCCGACGAGCTGCGGAACCTCAACCTTCTCGGAGGGCTTAGGGCCCTTGGAGACTACCAGGTTCACCCTCGTGCCCTTGGCCTTCTTGGTGTTGCCGTTGGGGGTCTGCTCGGCGACCTTTCCCTCGTCGACATCGTCGTTGTAGCTCTGGTCGACGGTGCCAACCTCAAGGCCGGCTTCCTTGATCAGCTCAATAGCCGTTTCCTGGTCCTTGCCCAGCACGTCGGGCACCGTGACCTGTTCGCCACTGAACATGCCCGTGGCAAAGGCCACTACAACGCCAATCACGGCGACGGCGGCAATCACGGCGGCGATAATCTTGTTCTTGTTGGACTTAGGCTTCTCGACCTCGTAGGAGCCCGTGGAGCCCGAGACAGCGCTACGGGCGGTGTTCTGACCGCTCACGCCCGAGACGGGACGAACCATAGCGCGCGTTGAGTCGGAAAGCTCGCGGGTCTTGGTGGCACCCAGGTCGCCGGCGGCACCGATGATACGCGTGGGCTCCGAGACGTTGACGGCACGGCCGGACAGGTAGCTGTTGAGCACCTGGCGCAGCTCGTCGGCCGTCTGGAAGCGGTTTGCCGGGTCCTTCTCCATGCACTTGAGGATGATGCGCTCCAGGTCGGCATCGACGCCGGAGTTGATCTGGCTCGGCGGGATGGGGAGCTCGTTGACCTGCTTGAGCGCGACCGAGATGGCGTCGTCGCCGTCAAAGGGCACGCGGCCGGTGGCGCACTCGTACATGACGACACCCAGCGAGTAGATATCCGAGGTGGGGCCGAGGTCCTGGCCGCGGGTCTGCTCGGGGCTTACATAGTGGGCGGTGCCCAGAACGTTGTTGTCCTGCGTGAGATGACTGTTCTTGGCGCGTGCGATGCCAAAATCCATTACCTTGATGTTGCCGTCGGGCAGCACCATGATGTTTTGCGGCTTAATGTCGCGGTGGATGATCTCGTGCTTGTGTGCGACCGAGAGCGCGGAGCTGATCTGCGAGCCAATCTGTGCGACCTTCTTGGGATCGAGTGCACCGTGGCTCTTGATGCCGCTTTTAAGGTCGGTGCCGCGCAGGTACTCCATGACGATGTAATAGGTGTCGCCGTCCTTGCCCCAATCGTAGACGCCCACGATATAGGGGGAGGACAGGCCTGCTGCTGCCTGGGCCTCCTGCTTAAAGCGGGCGGCGAAGGTGGCGTCGCCGGCATACTGCGGCAGCATGATCTTGACGGCAACCGTGCGGTCGAGGACCTGATCCTGTGCACGGAAGACGGTCGCCATGCCGCCCGTTCCCACCTTATCCTTGAGGAGGTATCTTCCCCCGAGGACCCTCTGTTCCATTCCTGCTCCTAACATAACTATTCGCTCAACGATGTGTGTAGTACCAAATGTGTGGCCGCTGGGGCCGTGTGGCGCGTGGCCGCTAGCTCATCGGCCGCGGCGCGCCACAAGTATCCGCTTTGATCACGGGCATCACGCTCCCTGTGCGGCGAGCGCCGCGGTCAGGACGATGCCGGCAATCTTGGCCGCCTTGACGTCGTGTTTGTCGTAATCTTCCAGGGCTACCGAGATGGCAACCGTGGGTGAATCGTAAGGTGCAAAGCAAACAAACGTAGAGTTGACGTTGGTGCCGCCGGTCTCGGGCGAACCGGTCTTGCCGGCAACCTTGACGCCCGGAATCTGGGCATCGGTGCCGGTACCGGACTGGACGACGGCGAGCATGGCCTGCTTGACCTGGTCGGCCGTGGCAGAGCTGACAGCCTGGCCCAGCGAGCGGGACTGCGTGGTCTTAACCACGGTTCCGTCCGGGGCGAGTATCTGGGACACAAAGAACGGGTCCATGACCACGCCGCTGTTGGCGATAGCCGCAGCGATCACGCAATTCTGCATAACGGTGGTCTGCGGGCCAGGCGTGTGGTCCATGCCGACGGGCTGGCCGGCGCCTGCCCAAGCGGTCTCCCATTCGGTCATAAGCGACGGGTCGGCCATGATGGAAGCCGCGGTGGTCAGATCCTGGCCGAGCTTTTGACCGTAGCCAAAGGCGTTGGCAAACTGGACGAGCGAGCTGGCGCCGACCTCGTTTGCCACCTGGCCAAAGACGACGTTGGACGACACTGCGAAGGCCTGCTGCAGGCTGATGGTGCCGTAGCTCTCGTTGGCATAGTTGGTGACCGGCGCGTTGCCGATGTCCATGGAACCGGGCGCCTGGTACGTGCTGGTAAGGCTGGCGGTGCCGGTTTCGAGCGCCGCGGAGAGCGTGACGACCTTAAAGGTCGAGCCCGGGGTGTACAGCGCGTCCATGGCACGGTCGTACATGGAACCGTCCTCGCCGCCGCCCGACTGGAGCAGCGCATCGATGTTGGTGTTGTCGTAGGTGGGCGAGCTCGCGCACGCAAGGACCGCACCGGTGCGCGGATCCATGACCACCACAGCGCCCTTAAAGCCCTTGAGCGCCTGCTCGGCAGCCGTCTGGATGCGCGAGTCGATGGTGAGCTTGGCGGTATTGCCCGGCTGGGTCTGCCCCGCGAGCGACGCGATGGCGTTGTTCCAGCTGGAGTAATCCTTGGAGCCGGTGAGCGTATCGTTCATGACGCTCTCGATGCCGGCGGTGCCGTATTGCTGGCTCACGTAGCCCACCACGTGCGCGGCCATGTTGCCGTTGGGGTAGGAGCGGGCGTAGGTGCCGTCCTCCTGCTGCAGCGACTCGGCTAGTGTCACGCCGTCGGACGTGATGATGGAGCCACGCTGGATGTACTTGGAGCGGGCGATGGTGTGGTTGTTGGTCGGCATGTCCTGGTAATCCTTTGCCTTGATGACCTGGACATAGGTGAGGTTGCCGATAAGGATGGCGAACAGCGCCGTAAAGGCAAACACGGCACGAGTCAGACGGTTGGCAAGTGCCACGCGGCCGAGCACGCCGGACTCCGGCGTGTCGAGCAGGCGACGACGCATGCGTGAACCCGCGGAGTGGTTGCCGTGGCTGTAGGAAGGTGCGCTGGCAAAACGCGTACCGGTCGGGGCAGCGGCGGATGCGACCTGGTCATCGGTGATGGCGGCCATGGTGCCGGTGCCGGTGAGCTCGGCTTCGCGTCCGGTTGCCTCGTCGCCGGCGCGCAGCAGCAGCGCGACGATGATAAAGCTCGCCAGCAGCGAGGAGCCGCCCTGGCTCATAAAGGGCAGGGTGACGCCGGTCAGCGGGATCAGGCGGGTTACGCCGCCAACGATTAAGAATGCCTGGAAGCTGATGGCCGCCGTAAGGCCGGTCGCGCTAAAGGCAGCAAGGTCGGACTTGGCGCGGGCTGCCGTGGTGAGGCCGCGCACGGCAAAAAGCATAAACAGGATGAGCACGGCGCCGCCGCCCAAAAGGCCCATTTCCTCGCCGATGGCCGAGAAGATAAAGTCGGACTCGACGACGGGGATGTTGTTTGCCATGCCGTTGCCGATGCCGACGCCAACCAGGCCGCCGTCAGCCAGCGAGTAAAGTGACTGTACGATCTGGTAGCCCTGGCCCTGGGCGTCCTTAAACGGATCGACCCAGACCTGAAAGCGCACCTGCACGTGCGACAGGAACTTGTAGGCGCCCACGGCTCCAACGGCCAGCAGCGCAAGGCCGATGATGACGTACGAAAAGCGTCCCGTGGCAACATAGAGCATCAGCAAAAAGATGGTGTAGAACAGGACGGCCGAGCCCAGGTCGCGTTCGAAGACGACGATGAGCAGGCACACGCCCCACACGGCAAACAGCGGCAGCAGCAGGCGGAAGCGTGGAATCTTGAGGCCCAGGATCTTGCGGTTGGAGATGGAGAGCAGCTCGCGGTTCTCGGCCAGATAGCCTGCCAGGAACAAGACGATGAAGACCTTGGCGAACTCGCCGGGCTGGATGGTGAAGCCCGCGATGCGAATCCACAGCTTGGAGCCCGAGATCGTGGTGCCGATAAAGATCGGCAGCATCAGCAGGATGATGCCGATAATGCCAAAGGTGTACTTGTAGCGCATGACCACGTCGAGGTTCTTGACCAGCGCGAGCGTTCCCACCATGAGCGCCACCGAGACAAACAAGATGATGAGCTGCGAGATGGCGAGGTCGGGCGCCAGGCGCGTCACGAATGTGATGCCGATGCCCGAGAGCACGAAGACGATGGGCAGGATGGCGGGGTCGGCGCCGGGCGCCAGGATGCGCACGGCGATATGCGCCGCGGCGAAGGC
>CABUUE010000131.1 GCA_902494685.1 uncultured Collinsella sp. | reverse complement strand
TCAAGACGGTGTACAACGAGGCCTAGGTCTCTCACCGCAGGATCTGAGGGCTGACCTTCGCGGACACTCCGCAGGACGAAAGAACCCCCGCCGCACGTAGTGCGCAGCGGGGGCTCCGACATGTCCGAGGACGATTTGGAGAGTAACCCTGTGCACGGCCGACGGGATCCCTAAGCACGCCATGCTTCTTATGTGCAGCAAAGCTAATGCTGCTAAAATACTAAGCGCTCATGTAGTTTAAACGCACGACGATAAGGAGCACCAGTGGGTAACCACTTCCGTACCTCCGGTGCGGGCGATGATGCCCCCAAGACGCAGGCAGGCGTCCAGGGCAGTCGTTTCGCCACTCCGGATTCAGAGGGCCAGCCTGTTGCTCAGGTCCCCGCTCAGCCGGCAGATCAGGCACAGCCGGCATCCGATCCCTTTGCCTACAATCCAACCAACGATGTCGCGCTTTCCGGCACGGCGGGTTTTGAGCCCGTTCAGGCCGTGACCGCTCGCGTGGAGCAGCCTCAGGCTGGCGCCGCCACGCCGCAGCCTACCATGGCCGGCATTCCCGACCCCTTGGCCCCTGCGACGCCGGCTCCTCAGCCTGCGCAGTCCGGTCTCTTTGCCGCTATTCCCGACCCCACTCAGCCTGCTGCCCCGGTGGTCGAGAGCGATCAGGCCGCCGAGGTCGCAAGCCTCGATAACGCGCTCAACAACCCCGATTTCACGTCGGTGTTTGCGCCCATCGATCCGCAGGCCAGCCGCAAGAAGATGGCCAAGCAGGCCGGTGTCGAGCCCGTTATCCTTATGGAGCATGTCACCAAGATCTATCCGGCACAGCCCAACAAGCCTGCACTCGACGACATCAACATCGAGATCTATCCGGGCGAGTTCGTCTTCCTGGTCGGTCACTCCGGTTCGGGTAAGACCACGCTGCTGTCGACGCTCAACCGCGACGTCAAGCCGACGAGCGGCCGCATCCTGGTTGCCGGTCAGGACCTCATGAAGATCAAGAACCGCAAGGTTCCGTTCCTGCGTCGCCAGATTGGCGCCGTGTTCCAGGACTTTAAGCTTCTGCCGCAAAAGACCGCCTACGAAAACGTGGCGTTTGCCCTTCAGTGCATCGGCAAGCCCAAGGGCGTCATTCGCAGCCAGGTGCCCGAGGTGCTGCGTCTGGTCGGTCTGGCCGATCAGATGGACTCGCTGCCCGACCAGCTTTCCGGTGGCGAGCAGCAGCGCGTTGCCGTCGCCCGCGCTATGGTCAACCGTCCGCCGCTGCTGATCTGCGACGAGCCGACGGGCAACCTCGACCCGGCGATCTCACTGGGCATCATGAAGCTGCTCGAGCGTATTAACCGCACTGGCACCACCGTGATCGTCGCCACGCACGACCGCGAGATGGTCGATAGCATGCACCGTCGCGTGATCGCCCTCGAGGGCGGCCACGTTATCCGCGACCAGGAGAGGGGAGGTTACGGCAACTATGGCACCAACTAACGTGGGCTACTCCTTCAAAGAGGCAATCAGCCACTTCTTCCGTAACTGGACTACCTCGCTCGGCGCCGTCATCACGATCTTCCTTTCGCTGTTTATCATCGGCCTGTTCATCATGGGCTCCGCGATGCTGAACTCCGTGATCGGCACCGTCGAGGATCAGGTTGTCATCAACGCGTTCATTAGTGATGACGCTGATCAGGCCGATGTTCAGGCTTTTGAGGCCGAACTTAAGACGTGGAATAACGTCAAGTCCGTGACCTATAAGGACAAGGACGACGCGCTGGCCGAGTATACGAGCAAGATGTCGGGCAACGCCGACGCCACCATGAGCGCGCTCGATGGCCAGAACCCGCTGCCGGCTTCCTTCGCTATTGAGATGGACGATCCGTCCAAGGTCGAGAGCACGGCAGAGAAGCTCAAAAAGGATGCCGATTTCCAGAAGATCGCGGATGACGGCGACGTCAACGCGAGCGTGCTGTACGGCCAGGAGGAAGTGAGCCGCCTGTTCCAGGTGACCAACTACATCCGCATCGCCGCCGTGGTGCTCGTTGGCCTTCTGACCTTTATCGCATTCATCTTCATCAACAACACGATTCGCCTGTCCATCACGGCGCGTCGTCGTGAGATTGCGATTATGCGTCTGGTCGGCGCCAGCAACGGCTTCATTCGCGGCCCGTTTATCACCGAGGGCGTACTGCAGGCCATTTTGGGCTCGCTGCTTTCCATCGGCGTTCTGGAGCTGCTGCGCAATCTGATGATTCCGCGTCTGCAGGAGAGCATCGGCTGGATGTCGTTTGCCCTGCCGATGCAGTACTACCTGGTGACCTATGCTGCGCTGATTCTGGTCGGCGTGATTATCGGCCTCTTTGGTTCTGCCATCGCCATGCGTCGCTACCTGCGCGTGTAGGCATGCCTGGAATTCATCCCTTCCAACGGGTCGTCTCTTATGGGGCGGCCCGTTTTTTGTCCCCTAGGGATCATTTGGGTAGACTCTTGGGATGTAAACGGCAATCGATAGTTAGGAGGCGCCATGGGGCGCAATAACAAGCATAAGCGTGGAGCTCGCAATAAGCGCGGGCCGGTGCGCAGCGAACGCCGTCCGAGCCTGACCGGGCGCGTGCAGCTCCATGAGCACAGTGCCTATGTCATAACCGAGAATGGCGACTACAAGGTCATGGGCCGCGGCAAGCGTGAGATCATGGACGGCGATACCGTTGCCGTGAGCATTAAGAACAGCCCGCATGGCGAGCGTCGCGCCGTGATCGAGGGCGTGGTTGAGCGCGCAGCTATAAGCGTGGTGGGCACGTACCAGACCGCCGGTCCGCTCGGTGTGATTGAGCCGCTCGATTCGCGCCTGAAGGCCGACTTCTTCATTTTGCCCGAGGATACCTCGGCGGATCGTCTGGGTGTCCACCCGGGTGATGCTGTTGTCGCGCGCATTTTGACCTACCCGACGCGCCTGGAATCGGGCACTGTGACGATCGAACGCCGCATTGGCGGAGATGACGCGCCCGATTTGGGCGTTCAATATGTGATGGCGCGTTACGGCTATACCGATAGCTATCCCGAGGCCGCGCTAGACGAGGCCGAGGGGCTTTCGCTCGATGTGTCCGCGGCGCTTAAGGACCCGCTCCGCCGCGATCTGCGCGACCGCTTTGTCATCACGATCGACCCGGTCGACGCGCGCGACTTTGACGATGCCATTTCGCTGGAGCGTACGCTCGAGGGTGGCTACAAGCTGGGCGTGCATATCGCCGACGTTTCACACTATGTGGCTTGGGACGGGCATATCGATCTTGAGGCTCGCCATCGTACGACATCGGTGTATCTGGCCGATCGCGTGCTTCCCATGCTGCCCGAACGCCTGTCCTGTGACCTGTGCTCGCTTCGCCCTGACGAGGACCGTCTTGCGTTTACCGTCGATATCGAGCTCGATGCGCAGGGTCGCGTGCGGCATTACGATCCGTACCCCAGCGTGATTCGCTCGCGTGTGCGTATGGACTATGACGGCGCCGAGGCGCTGCTGGTGCGTGCCGGCGCGGTGGAGTATTCGGTGCTGGAAGGCGCCGCTGAGGATGTTGAGGCTGCTGAGGCCTCGCGCGAGGAAGCGCTTGAGCGCGGTCTTGCGTGCGAGGAGGCTGCCCGCGGCTACAACGTCGACCTTGGCGATTTCCTTGTCGCCGCCAACGAACTCGCTGAACTTCGCCGTCGTATTCGTCGCGCCCGCGGCTCAGTCGATTTTGACACGGCCGAGATTCGCGCTCTATTGGATGAGGACGGAGTACCCGTGCAGATTGTGGCGCGTGAGCGTTCGTGTGCCACGTCGCTTATCGAGGAAGCCATGCTGCTCGCCAACGAGTGCGTTGCAGAGTGGCTGGCAGACCGTGATATCGAGGCCTGCTATCGCGTGCATGAGGATCCGAGCCCCGATAGCCTGCACGGTGCCGCCGTTGCGCTGGCGCAGCTAGGCATCATCGACGATCGCCGTGCTGCCGGTATTGCCCTGGGGAGTCCCGATGAGCTGCAGGCTGCAGTCGATGCTGCCGCCGGTACGGCCAACGCACCGCTCGTCAACACGCTGCTCCTGCGCAGCATGCAGCGCGCGCTGTACAAGCCGCGCAACGAGGGCCACTTTGCGCTCGCCGCGCCGTGCTACTGTCACTTTACGAGTCCTATCCGTCGCTACCCCGATCTGGTGGTGCACCGCGTGCTCAAGCTGCAGTTGGCCTATGAGCGGCTCGGCGGCAAGGACGCCTTGGTCCGCACGCCGCGGCTGATCGGCAAGGGGCGCGAGTCACTGCCGCGCATTCTGCCGCAGATCTGCCGCGCCTGCAGCGATGCCGAACGCGCGGCAGATGCCGCCAGCCATGCGACGCAAAAGATCAAGATTGCCCAGTACTATGAGGACCGTCTGGGCGAGCGCTATGCCGGAACCGTCTCGTGGGTTAGCAGCATGGGCCTCTTTGTGCGCTTGGACCTAACGCAGGTCGAAGGCTTGGTTTCGATCAAGAGCCTGGGCAACGAGTGGTTCGAGTTCGACGAGGACGCGCTTACGCTGACGGGCGCCGACACGGGCACCCGTTACGAGCTGGGGCAGCGCGTGATTATCGAGGTCTCGCGCGTCAATACCACGCGTGGGCACTTGGACTTTAAGCTTATTCATTAGCCAAATCCCGACTCGCGGCGGGAGAGCGGAGGGCGGCCTTTCGGGACCGCCCTTCG
>CABUUE010000130.1 GCA_902494685.1 uncultured Collinsella sp. | reverse complement strand
GCGGCATCGGCCATAAGCTGGGCCAGCTCACCACCCACGCACGCCAGCATGTCGAGCTTCTTGGCGGCGGCATAGGCGCCCACGAGTTCATGCATGCGAGGAGCCTCATCGCCCATCTCGCCCATCTCGCCCAAGATCGCCATGCGAGACCCCGTGCAGGAAAGCGAACACAGTAGATCGAGGCCAGCAGCCATGGATTCGGCGCTGGCGTTATAGGAATCGTCAATGACGCGGGCACCGCTCTTGGCGCGTTTGATCTCCTGGCGGTGACCGGTGATCGTGAGGCCTCTAAAGGCAGCATCGATCTGCTCGGGCGTCACGCCCAGGCGATAGGCAACCGCGGCGGCCTTAACGGCATTTGGAACGGACTGCACGCCGGGGATGGCAAGCATGGTATCGATTGTCTCGCCCTGGCCAAAATCGAGCGTAAAGACCGGACGGCCCTCGTCATCAACACGAATGTCGCGGGCGCGGACCTCATCATCGTCCGAGACGCCGGCCAGCATCACGTCAATACCAGCAGGCTGGGCGAACGTATCGCGAATGAACGGCGTAAAGTCGTCCTCGCCGCCCAAAACCAGAAGCGGCAAGAAGTCGCCAGCGGCGCACATACCCTGGACAATCTCGGCCTTAGCGCGGGCGATGTTCTCGCGGCTACCCAAAATGCCGATATGAGAGGTGCCGATCTTGCTCACGATGGCAAGGTTGGGATTGGCGGACTGGGACAGGCGCTCAATCTCGTGGAAATGGTTCATGCCCATCTCGAGCACCAGGACCTCGGTATCGGCCGGAGCGGAAAGCACCGTGAGCGGCATGCCGATCAGGTTATTGAAATTGCCCTTGGTGGCCCAGACACGATAGCGCTTGGCGAGCACAGCGGCGAGCACGTCCTTGGTCGTCGTCTTGCCGATGGAACCGGTAATACCAACGACCAGGCAGCCAAGCTCCAGACGGTACGTGTGCGCCAAACGCAGCAGAAACTCCTCGGGATCATCGGTCAGCAAGATGGCACAGCCCTTGTCCTGCGCCAGCGAGACCAGCTCGGCCTCGGGCTCACGCGTCATCACGACGGCGCCGGCACCCGACTGGACGGCACGGGAAGCAAAATCATTGCCGTCGACGTTTTCACCGGGAAAGGCGACGAAAATCGTCCCTTCCTTGACCTGGCGCGAGTCGATAACGCACCCGCGGCATACCTGATCGGCTTCTCCCGTCACGGTTCGGGCCCCTGTTGCGGCCGCGAGGTTGTTGACGGCGATCTCTATCATTGCAGCTCCCCTGTAAACCTAATAATGCTATCGGCGTATTGTATCCCAGCGCCGCGCATGCGTGGTGCAGGGCATGTGAACACCCCTCATATGGGACAACAAACCACGCCCCAAAGATTGTAACCCCCTACTTCGTGTGCGGGATACCCAGCACGTCGAGCGCGTTGGCCATAATGGACTGGAACGGCACCGCAGCGGCATCTGAGCCGCTCGGCGTTCCGTCGAGCGTGATATAGCACAGCACCTTGGGCGATTGTGCCGGTGCAAAGCCCATAAAGGACGACATGTAGTTCTCCTTGAGGTAGCCGCCGTTCTCGTCGGCTCGTTCGGCCGTACCGGTCTTACCCGCCACGTCATAGCCGTCAACCGCGCCGCCAACGCCCGTTCCCTCGGACACGACCGTCTGCATGCACGATGTCACCTGGGATGCAGCATCCTCAGAAATCGCGCGCTCGCCCTCGCCCCAGTCCTTCTCGTCGCCTTTGCTGGACTTATAGAAGTGCGGGGTCATCATCACGCCGCCGTTGGCGATGCCGCCCACGGCACGTGCGACCTCAATCGGCGAGACGGACAGCGCCTGTCCAAAGCTCATCGATCCCAGCGTGGCGCCGTCATACTGGTCACGCTCCTTGACGATGCCCAGGCTCTCACCCGGAAAATCGACACCCGAGCTGTGACCGATGCCCCACTTGTCCACATAGGCGGCAAAGTCGTCGGCACCGATCTTGCGCCCCACCAGGACAAAGCCCACGTTTGACGAACGGCGCATCATCTCGCGCACATCCATGGTCATGGCATAGTCGCGCTTGTCGGCATCGGTGACGGTATCGTCGCCCACCTTGATGCTCGCCGGCACCTCAAACGACGTACTCGACCGCACGACGCCCAAGTCGAAGCCGGCGCCCGCCACGAGCGTCTTAAAGACCGAGCCGGGCTCGTAGGCGTCGGTGACCAGGCGCAGGTTCATATCCTCGGTCTTGGCGTTCTCCAGATCAGTCTGGTCGTAGGTCGGGTACGAGCAGGCTGCCAAAATCTCGCCTGTCGTAGGATCGGTGACCAGCGCCGAGCCGTTCTTGGCCTTAGTCTTCTCAACTGCCTCTGCCAGGGCATCCTCGGCCGCTCGCTGGATATTGACGTCGAGCGTCGTCACGATATCAACGCCGTCGACCGCAGCCACCTTTTTATAGGCACCGCCCGCGATATAGCTGCCGTCCCTCGCGCGCTCGCGCACAAGAGAACCGTTCGTGCCGGTCAGAAGCTTGTTGTATTGCTTTTCGAGACCCGTCAAGCCGTCGTTGTCCACATTCACTACACCCAGCACCTGCGATGCCAGATTGCCGTATGGATATACGCGCTTCATGGCCTGCTCAAAAAGCACGCCGGGCAGGTTCTTCTTCTCCAGCACCGCAGCATCGTCTTCGTCCACTTGGCGCTTGATATACACCCAGGTGCCATCGGACTCGACGAGCTTGCGGCAGGTCTTTTTATCGATTCCAGTTGCCTTGACCAGCGCCGACACCGTCTTGTCAACATCCTCGACAAGCTGCGGGTTCACGGCGATGTTGCGACATTCGACCGACGACGCCAGCACGTTACCGTTGCGGTCGTAGATGGTGCCGCGTTTGGCATAGAGGGTCTGCGCAAGCAGGCGGCGCGCATCGGCACGCTCGCGCAGTTTATCGGCTTCGACAATTTGATAGTCGGCAAGGCGAAAGACGCCCAAGCCCAAGCCAAGCCCGATGAATCCCATGACGGCTTTGCGGCGAGGCAGAGGCGCGCCTGTGAGCCATTCGGTCGACGAACTCTTGCGCGACCTGGTGTTATGCACTTGAGGGCCGCCCGAGCCGCGAAGTCGCGACGCCGGGTCGTTGCCACGGGACTGCCCGGTGTTGTAAGATTGCCGACCCGTTCCTTGATAACCAGAACGTCCCCGCGACGAGGGACGTCCAGAACCGCGGCCCCCATCGGAACCGCGGCGATAGTCATTTGTCATACTCAGCTACCGTCTTGCTACTGAGCGGTCGCGGTCGCGTTGGCGCCCGCGGCTGCATCCTGCGAAAAGTCAAGTGTAACGCTCTCGCTGGGCTCCACCATGCCATAAGCGCCCGCAAGGTCGCGAATGCGCGTGTCGGCGCCATAGACCGAATGCATGACCTCTAGGTCGGAGCTCTCATCGGTCGCCTTTTCGAGCGTGTTGGTAAGCTCGGCGTTGCTGTTGAGCACCTGGGCCGTAACGCCGGCGAGCGCCACGCGGGCGACGCCGATCGTCATGAAGATAGCCGCAATGATGCAAAACGTTTTAAGAACGCTCATGAAAACCGGGCTTACCGCCTGGTTTGCCTGACGGCCCGCGCCCGTGTAGACATCAAAGCGCGGCGTGCGCTGCTCACGGGGAGCAACGGGGGCCTGCGGCGTCTCACGATAGGCGGGCATGGCGTTCATATCATAGGCGAGTGCTGCGCTTGAAGTGTTGTAGCCCATGATATGCCGCCTCCCATCCCGAGTACGTTGGTAGTGTGTTTAAGCTTCGTTTATGGTGCGAGCGGGAGGTCCAATATCGCGCGGTCGCGCCTACAGACGCTGCGCCACGCGGATTTTGGCTGATCTCGCCCGAGGGTTGCGCTCAACCTCATCAGGCTGGGCAACCAAGGGTTTGCGGGTGATGACCTTGAGTATCGGCACGTTGCCGCACACGCACACCGGAATCTCCGGCGGACACGTGCACCCCTGGCTCATCTTCTTAAAGTGGTTCTTTACGATACGGTCCTCGAGCGAGTGATACGAGATGACGCAGATACGTCCGCCCGGGTTGAGCCACCTGGTGGCAGCATCAAGCCCTCGTTCGAGCACATCGAGCTCGTGATTGACCTCGATGCGAATGGCCTGGAAACTTTTCTTGGCCGGGTGTCCGCCATGCCGACGAGCGGCAGCCGGGATACCCGCTTTGATGATCTCGACAAATTGGCCGGTGGTTTCGATCGGTTCTTGCTCGCGGCGGCGCACGATCTCGCGCGCGATCTGCGAGGCGAACTTCTCTTCGCCGTAGACGCGTAGAATCCGGGCGAGGTCGTGTTCGTTATAGGTGTTGATGACCTCAGCTGCGTTTAAGGTGTTATTACCCGGATCCATCCGCATGTCCAATGGGGCGTCCTCGTTATACGAAAAGCCCCTGCCAGGGATATCGAGTTGCGGCGACGAAACACCCAAATCGAACAGGAAGCCATCGACCCCGGGCACCTCGGCCGAGCAAAGCAGCTCGTCCAAGTCGCCGAAGTTGCCCTTCAGCAGCTGGTGCGGAACGCCGGGAACCTCGCGGTCCAGACGGGCGCCAGCGGCCTCGAGGGCCATGTCGTCCTGATCGACGCCGAGCAAAAGGCCCGTCTCCCCCACCTGCGCGGCCATCTTTACCGAATGGCCGGCACCGCCAAGGGTGCAATCGC
>CABUUE010000129.1 GCA_902494685.1 uncultured Collinsella sp. | reverse complement strand
CCTGGAGATACTTGAGTGACTCCTCGTCGCTAAAAACGCTCGTGCCCGCCACATCAAAGATATGCCCAGCAGGCTTAAAACGAAACGCAATGGACCCGCTTGAAATCTTCGACCAGGTAATCGATGGGCTAAAGAAGCAGTTTGTATTCTGTGGCCTGGAAAGCAATCTACCATTCTGGTCTTTGTAATTACGGATCTCCTGTCCGTCATTCTCCCAGTTAACAACTGAGCTATTATTTCCGTACCATTTGCGGAAATCGCCGCCCTTGTTGTAGGGGAACCACTTGCAAGCGCTTTCAATCGACTCTTGAATAGATCCACAGGAATAGACGCTCTTGCAATCATCGACTTCCCACCACTCGCGAACGAAACGAGCGTTCTCGCCAGTAGCAAGCCCTTGGCGCGGCTTGCCATACTCACTGAGCTGTTTTGCGTTTCCAAACGCATCCAGAAGAGCGTCACTGGCCCAGTAGGCTATGGGGATGCCTGGGATCTGTTTAAAGGTGTCGGCGCCGCGACGGTAGAACCAGCCGCAGTCGGGGTTCTGGATCGCCGCAAGCAGCTTAAGGCGCTTCGCCTCGCTGCCGTTGATGTCGACGAGGCGCACGTAAGCGCCCTCGTATGCCGCGCGGCCGTTGTAGATGACATCGGCGGTTACGTTGACGACCTCGCCGCCGATGGCGTCAAATGCGCGGGGGCCGAGATGAGCCATCGAGACAATCGTTTTGCCCTCGATGATCGAAGAGCGCATCTTCTCAAAGCTGCCCAGGAACATCCAACTCTGCATGGTAACCATTGCAGCGTAGCCCTTATCCTCGACAAGGTTAAAACCGCGCTCGATAAAGCACGTGCAGAGGTCGCTCTTCACGTCGGGGTAGTTCTTCTTGATCCACTTGCTCATGAATGGATTAAAGCTGCTGCTGCCCATATACGGAGGATTCGCAACGGTGCAGGCAAAACGACGGGACAGCTTCTCGCAGATGGCGGCAGCGCTTTCGAGCTTAGTTTTGGCCGTAGCGGCAAAAAGGTCATCGGAACAACTCGCGGCGGCAGCCTTGAGCTCGTCGATCTCGTCCTCTGAGGGATTGAGCAGCGAACCGATCTCGCCCAAATGACTCAGCTCCTCGGCGAGCTTCTTGTTGCCCGGCAGCTCGTCCTCCCCTAGCGGGATGCTCGAGAGCACGGCAACGTCGGCGCGAACGCCACGCCTAAAGAAGCGACGATCGTGCTCGCGGGCGCACATGGCAAGCGCCAGCTCCGCGATCTGAGCCGCACGGGGGTCGATCTCCATGCCAGCGAGGTTTTTGGTCAGGATGAGCTCCGGGATCTCGCGCTCGCGGTAGCCGCGCTCCTCGTACACGGCAAAGAGCAGCTCAAACGCATAGACCAGGATATGGCCCGAGCCACATGCGGGGTCGCAGAGGGTTATCTCCTCGGGGCTCGAAATGCGGATGAAGTCCTCGTGCTCAGTATCAGGCTCGATGTAATACTCCATGCGCTCGCGCAGCGAACTCCCCGGGTTGTTGAGCATCCACAGACGGCCGAGCGAGTTCTGGACCATATAGCGCACGATCCACTCGGGGGTGAAGAGCTGCGTGGCGGGCGCGATGTCCGCCGCCGCTGCTTTGCGTTTTGCCTTGAAGAACTCGTCTTTGACGTCAGCGTTGTAGTACTGATACATCCAGCCCAGAACGGTCACGCCCTTGCGCCAGTCCTCGTCAGCGAGAATGGTGTTGAGTTTGCCCACCACGCCGTCGGACATCATGAGGCCCTGGGGCAACAGCAGCTCCATGGCACCGCCCACGCGTTCAAAGACGCCCGGCAGGCAATCGGCAAGCTCCTCGCACTGAGCCATAAACAGGTAGCGCCACAGCGGTTCATCCAAGCCCGCCATCTTGAGCTCGGCTATGCGATCGGTATCGGCCATCGCTATCTCCACGTCCAGTGCGTTCTCCACGGCCTCGCTGCCATGGCTGCCGTCCGCACGGCTCAGCATGCGCATACGACTGGGGAGCCATCCGCGTGCATCCATAAAGCGAATGGCCACGATGCGGTTGAACCAGGTGTAGGCCGCTCGGTCGCGCAGCGCCTCGTGTCCCACCTCTGTCTGTATGCGCAGCAGCTCGTCACGCTGCTCAACCTCAGCAGGACTTAGGGGCAGGCCGTTGACGGTCTCGGACCCAACGGGCGAAGGTGCAGGTTCGGTGATGCCGTAGCGCACCATCTGTGCCTCCACGCCTTTGATGAGCTCTGTACGGGCCCAGGTGCAGAAGCTCTTAAGAGCAGAATCGTTCATGGTTGATGAGCCTTTCTAAACGCCATAAACCACCGGTGCTCGCTTTGGCACCGGTGGCCCCGCGAGTTAGTTGATACGAATCTCGTCGTTTGCAGCGAGCTCCTGCATAAGGCGAGAGCGCAGGTCGTCCACGTAGCGCTCCACGTCCTCTGCGGACAAGAGGCGACTCGGCTTGACCAAATCGGCGCGGCGCGCGGTCTTGATCTTGCGCTGGGGCTTAGACGCGGGCACGGGCGCAGACGATGCGGCGCCCTTGTTGGAGATCTTCTTGACCACCTCACCCGTACTCGTGACCTCGGTGGTGCGGCGCTCGTTGTCCATTCGCATGCGGGCCTCATCCACGGCGTCGTATATCTTGTTGGTTGCAGCAACGATCCAGTTTTCCCAGTTTGCCGCGAGGGCGTTAAGCTCGTTGAGGCTCTGGACGCCATGGGCGCGGTTCTTGAACGACTCATACCTGGTGTTGGCGTCCGCGATGGCATCCTTGGCCTGCTTGACAAAACCTTCTTGGCTCTCGGCCTGCTTCCGCAAATCCTGCAGGTCGTTTTCGATACGACACAAGAACTCGTTGCGGCGAATGCCCAGGTGCTTTTTGATGTCTTCCTCGACGGGTGCCATCAACGGCTGAAGGTCTTTAATGCGGCCGTAGGGCTTTGGGTCTTTGAGGATCTCGCGTACCTTTGCCACGTTCTCCACAGCGTTGGGAATGTCATCGGAGGCATACTCGATGCCCTCGGTGCGGCTCAAGAAATCCTTGGCGTGGTCAAACGCTGTTCGTTGGTTGGACTCGAAGAACTCAACCACCTTGTCAAAGTCTTCCTTGGCATCGAACAGGCGGTCCTCGTGCTTGGTGAACGTGGTCAAGAACGCCTCGGAATCGCTCTGGTCCTTAAGAACGTCGACCACCTCCGAGCGCATCTTCTCGCACTCGTCCTCACCGGGATACGGGTAGGCCGGCTTGATACCCGTGTAGTAGTCGCGTGCCATGGCGACGCACACCTCACGCAAGCCCTCAAGGCGCTCCTTGAGCTCGGCCACGAGCTTATCCTCGTTGGAGGGCACGGTCTTGAGATCAAACAGGCCACGCATAAGCTCGCCCGTGGCGCGCAGCAACCGGTCGCTCATGCGCACGCGCAAACGCACCTGGGCCTTATCGGCATCCTTACGCAGGAGCGACACCATGCGGCTGTCGTTAGCTTGAACCGTCTGACCGCCAAACAGCACCTGCGCGCGCTGCTCCACTACAAGCTGCGCCACCACATTTGCGATGTCAACCTCGCGCCAGCCATAGGGCTTTTGCTGGTACCTGCGCTGGATATCGCCCATAGCGGTATCCAGGTGGCGCTGGTGCTGAACTTTGAGGTAGTCCTCGACCTCCTTGAGCGCACGCGTGTTGCCCGCGTCCATGCCAGCGAGCCCCACTTGAACGTTGCCCGCCAGAGTGGAGCGGATATCGGAATCGCTCGTGACCGGCGCGCCGATATAGTCGGCCTTTTCAAAGACCACATCGCACAGCTGCGCCAGCACTTGCTCAAAGACCTGAGCGGGTTTGGCCGCGCGGACCTCAATTATGCGGCCGTTGACCGCGCAACGTGCATGGAGTACGGCCTCGCTCAAAAGGACATCGGCCTCTTTCTCGTTATAGGCTGCCTCGCGCATCTTGGACTCGACGATCTGGCGCGTACTCGGCTGAAGCTCCTGGAGATTTCGCGTCTTGGCGTACTTGCGGATCTTGGCGGCGTTGACGAGCGTCTCCCAATAATCCGCCTCGTCGCTCAAAGCCACGATGGCTTTGCCCGAAGAAGCCAAGGCCAGCTCGGTATCGTCCGCACGGCCCAGATCGCTCGCCATAGTCGCCACGCAAAGCTCCATGCCGCCCATGCTGGCACCGTGGATTGAGCCGTCCACATAGCGGTCAAAAGGAAAGTCGTTGGCCCCGCGGTTGAGTTTACGCGCGGTGTAGATGCTGTCGAACAGGCGCTTTTTGATAGACTCGATCACCTGCGCGTTATCGACCGGAGTGCGTGCGATCTCCTGCGCTATCTCCTGCTCCTCGTCGGTGAGGAAGCTATAGGCATCGCCCTGGCGTGCCACGTAGTTCTCGCGCTCCAGGCGGGCAAGGGACTCCTTGACGCGGTCCTTGAGGGCGCGCATGTCCACGTCGAGGCCGTCGATCATGAAGATGGAGATGTTCTCGACCGTGGCCTTAACGTAGCCGATGTAACGAATCAGGTACAGGAGCTTGAGCACCTGAACGTCGTAGGGTTCAAGGCCCTTTGCGTCCTCGGCCGCACGGACCGCGCGGTCGACCACCTGGTTGATGCCGTGCTCAAGGTCTTTGGAGATAGTGTCGAAGAAGCACCAGAACGGCACGAGTGCACCGGTCTGGTCATACTGGATGGCCTGAGCGCTCTCCTGGAACGCGCTCAGCATGGAGCGCTCGCCCGTTGACATGT
>CABUUE010000128.1 GCA_902494685.1 uncultured Collinsella sp. | reverse complement strand
GCCGAGGCCGAGGCAGTTATGGCCGACTGCGAAAACCGCGGGCGGCGTGGTTTGGCCTGCTACAAATGCGAATACTGCGGTGGATGGCACCTGACGTCGCACCCATGGAAATAGACGCCGCATCGGCACGGCGCTAGCGAAGCGCCGGTAATCGCACGCAAGTTACGGGCGCGGCGGCACTAACACATCGTAGCGAACGGCCTTGCCCGCAAGCTGATAGCTCGGCTTAACGCCGGCAAGCAGTGGCCCCTTCACCGGTCGCTTGATAACGACCTTGCGCGGGTGCGCCGCAAGCGCAGCTTCGACCAGCGTCTCCTCATCGGCACACGGCTGTTCCAGATGATGCAAAAGTTGGAACTTCTTTTTCACCGCCGCGCTCTTGGTGCGCTCGGGAAACATGGGGTCCAGATACACCACGTCGGGGGCGGCAAGCTCGCCCCGCCCGATCAGCTCAGCCGTATGGCGAAGGCCGGTAATACTGTCCTCGCCCGCATGTAAGCGCATGCGCGCCACGGCTGTCGCAAGCGCCGGATCATCTGCCGCGCGGTCCAAGGCATCCTTGAGGAGCGCCGCAATCACGCAATCCTGCTCATACAAATCGACCGCAAAGCCCGCGGCCGCGAGCAGCAGCGAATCCTCGCCAAAGCCTGCCGTGGCGTCAATTGCCCACGGCCGCTCGATGCCTTTTGCACGCGCAGCCTTCACCAACAGCTCTTGCTGCAGACGGCCCTGCTTGAGTCGCGGCAGCATGCGGCCAAAATCGGCACGCAGCTCCATCGTGCCGTCGGTGAGCGTGAGGCCCTCGGGCTTCCCGGTCAGCTCAAGCCCCGCGGCCCGAGCAACAGAAAAGGGATCGACGACGCCCATGGGTACTCCTTAGCAAGCAAAACGAATACGTGGGCGCCGTTCATGACGACACCCAACCGTCCGCTATTGTCCCACATGTGACATGGCCCACAGCATCCCAATGCAAAGCACCGCCATCAATCCCGTGCACACGGCAGCGATCACGGAATCACTCATGCGCCTTCCCAACGACCGCGGCTCACGCACTTGCCCTGCTCCGTACATCATGGCTCCTCCTTGAGACCAGCTCCTTGTTACGACCTCATCATCGCAGCGCCGCACATGGGCTGCCATCGATTTGGCTTACGTCCAGCTTTCCTTTTTGAAAGGTTGGACCGTACAGGCAAGAGACGCTTTCAAACGCATGCATCGCCGCGTTGAACTACAATGTGCTTCACCATATGTGCAGTACATTGGGTGCGCCAAGTTGGCGTACTCGTATCGAAAGGACCAGCCATGAGCTTCACTCGCAAGACTCTCAAAATCCTTGCTCTCATCTACTTTGTTTTGGGCATCGCCAGCCTCGTCACCGCCGGCGTCGGTATCGCCACGGGCGGTCTCGATTCCACGTACGGTTCGTACGCCACGCTCGCAGCGGTCGTGCTTATCGCCAAGGGTCTCGTCGACCTTGCCGCAGGCGTCGCCGGTATCAAGGGCGCCAACAAGCCTTCGCAGGTGGACGGCGCGTTTAAGCTCGGTATTGTTGCCGCGGTCGCCACGCTTGCCCAAGCGGTGCTTACGCTTCCCGCGTTTGGCGGCGACGCCATCAACTTTGGCGCCTTTGTCGTCGTGGTGTACGACCTGTTCTTTGTTCAGCAGGCACACGCCGTTAAGGCCGAGAACAAGGACCGCCTGTAAGCGCCCGCTTCTCATAACCTCTGTTTCAGCCAAGCAACTAAAAAGGGCCGATCGCGCATCTCCGCGGTCGGCCCTTTACGTTTGCCCAGATAAAACCTGCCAAAATAAATCTGTCCCTTTTTGGTAGGTTAGTGGCGGTACTCGGCGATGATGAAGTCGATGTCGGTTTGAAGGGTGTCCAAATTTGCCAGGCGTTCTTTGTCGGAAGGGCGCGTACGGTAGTAGTACGGCGTCATCTGGAACACTGCCTCGATGTCGGCCTGGGTCTGAAGCGTAATATTCGCAGACACCCGCTGCATTCCGACTAACTCGAGCTCGGTGGTCTTCGGCAGCTTCTCATCGTTAAGGTACGGCGTGTCGTAGAGCACCTCCTTAAGCCCAAAGAGATGACGGGCGCCCGGCACCACGGTGTAGAGCGAGCCCTCTGGCGCCAGCACGCGGGCAAATTCGCGCTCGTTAAAGGGAGCAAAGAGCTCGGTCACCATATCGAAGGCGCCATCGGCCACGGGGATATCCTTCATGTTGGCTACGAAATAGGCTGCATCGCCGCGCTTGGCGGCCAGGCGAACCATCTCTTTGCCCAAGTCGAAACCGTAAGCATCCACGCCCGGCACCGCGCCCATGGCGCTGGTGTAGTAGCCCTCACCGCAGCAAATATCGAGCAGCGTCATGGGATCTTTCGTAAACGCGGCGCGCCCAGACACCTGCTTGCGCACCAGCTCAACCATCGCATCGCGCAACGGCGCATAGTATCCACGGTTCAGAAAGTCACGACGGCTGCGTGCCTGCGACTTGGGATCGCCCATGGAGTCGCCGCTCTTGGACGAACGTAGTAGATATAGATAGCCCTCGCGAGCTCGGTCAAACCGGTGTCCGCCCGCACATGCAGCACCACGCTCGTCGTCCACCAACGGCTCATGGCAAACGGGACACAACAACATGGCAACTCCTTAGCGCGAACAACACAACGCCCACCATTGTCGCACGCCTTCCCCGCCTAGTCATTGGGGACGTTCTTGAATGACTAGTTAGAAGAGATAAGGAGTGTCCCCAGCTGCCAGCAGAAAAGGAACGTCCCTACGTGCCGACTGGTTGCATTAGGAGTATCATCATCTGCGCAAATAAGCACGAAAGAGCATATTAGAGATTGAGAGCATATGGCTGACACCGTATCTAAGCACATTGACATGACCACCGGCTCGCTGTGGCGCAATATCCCCCTGTTCGCCTTCCCCGTGGCCGCCACGAGCATCTTGGAGCAGCTGTCGAACCTCATCGCCACGGTCATCATCGGTAACTTCTCGGGCGACCAGGGAACCCTCGCCATGGCAGCGGTCGGCTCCAATGTTCCGCTTACCAGTCTTATGCTCAACCTGTTTATAGGCATGTCGCTTGGCTCCAACGTGGTCATCGCCAACGCCATCGGCCGCAACGATCAGAACATGGTCAAACGCGCCGTCCATACCTCGATTTTAATGGCGCTCGTGGGCTTTGTCGTCATCGCCCTGGGCGAGGTCTTTGCCGAGCCCATGCTCGCCGCGCTCAACGTTCCCGCCGAGACCATGCCGCTCGCTTCACTCTACCTACGTGTCTTTTTGCTCAGCATGCCCTCGATTTTGCTCTACAACTTTGAGGCCGCGATTTTCCGCTCCGTCGGCATCACCCGCATGCCGCTGCAGGCGCTTGCCGTGTCCACCGTCCTCAACATTGGCCTGGACCTCATCTTTGTCCCCGTACTCCACTGGGGCGTCGCGGGCGTCGCCATCGCCACCGCCATCGCCTACACCGTCAGCGCCGCTACGCTCTTTATTCGCCTGCTCAAGACCGACTCCGTCGTCCGCGTCACCCCGCGCGACCTGGCTATCGACCCCGTCGCCCTCAAGCGCATCGTTAAGATCGGCCTGCCCGCCGGCATCCAAAGCGCTGTCTTTGCCGTCGCCAACATCATCATCCAGTCCGCCATCAACAGCCTGGGCACCGAGGTCATGGCGGCATCGAGCGCCGCCATGAGCCTGGAGTACGTGTGCTACAACCTGCTCAACAGCTTTAGCCAGGCTTGCACTACCTTTGTGGGACAAAATCACGGTGCCCGTCAGATCGACCGCTGTACCAAGACGCTCAAGGTCTGCCTTGTCGAAGGCGGTATCGTCGCGCTCACCACAATTATCGTTATTGTCGGCCTGGGGCGTGAGATCTTGTCGCTGTTCAACAGCGATCCCAACATCGTCTCGATCGGCTATATCCGCGTGTGCTCGATCTTCCCGGCGTACGCCTTTAGCATGTTCTACGAAAACATGTCAGGCTACCTGCGCGGCTTTGGTATCTCGCTCACGCCCGCCCTCATCACCATGATCTGCGTCTGCGGCATCCGCTTCTATTGGGTGTTCTGCGTGTTCCCGCACTTCCGCACCTTTGCGAACATCATGATGGTCTACCCCATCAGCCTGGGCACCACGGCGTTCTTTATGGTCGTGGCGGTACTACTCTGCCACCCGGCACGCACCTATCGCGCCACCCAAGCCAAAGCGACAGCCCGCTAAACACCGCACTCAACGCCACGCCAGTCATTAATTGACAATATGCGAGCTCATATAGTCGATAAAGCGCCTCGTGGCGATGGGCATGGTGTCCCAGCTGCGCCAAGCCGCCACTACGTCGCGCGAGGGAGCATGCACGATGGGACGTACGCGAATATCGGCCCGCATGCCCTCAACGGTACGGCGATATAGCATACTCACGCCTAGGCCCTCCTCCACCATCGCCATGATGGTGTAGTCGTCGGTGACCTCGCTCGTCACATGCGGCGACAGCTCATGCGCCGCAAATGCATCGAGCACCAGACTCTGTTCGCCCTCATCCAGCAGCACAAACGGCTCGGACGCCAGGTCGGCGAGTGTCACCTTTTCCTTTGCCGTCAGCGGATGCGCGGCCGGCAACAATGCTACCAACTCGTCGTGATAGACCACGCGCTTCTCGAGCCCGGTGGTAAATCCGCGCGCCGTAAAACAAAAATCAACCACGCCATCGTGCACCCATTGAGCGTTGCGCGTGTAATC
>CABUUE010000127.1 GCA_902494685.1 uncultured Collinsella sp. | reverse complement strand
TGTCCCGACCGAGCGTACTATGGCACCCGACAGGCGATCAGCAGTCAGCGCAAGCTCCGATTCGCGACGCTCAACCATAAATGTGGGGTCGTTGAGGCACGGGCGGCACGCAGCCGCATCGAGTGCATCGCCCAAGCGAGCCGAATAGGTATCCCAGGCACGGCGACCACGCTGATCGAGCATCTCCAGGTCGACCTGGGCCGACCCAATCATCGATGCCATCGCGGCACCCAGGCGCTGATGGCGCGCCTCGAGTACATCGGCCAACTCCGTCATAGCCGGCGCCACCGATTCTGCCGCCGCCGTGGGCGTGGAGGCGCGGCGGTCGCTCACCATGTCGCAAATCGAGGTATCGGGCTCATGGCCAATGCCGGTCACCACGGGCACAGGACAAGCCGCCACCGCACGGGCAAGCTCCTCGTCGTTGAAGGTCATGAGGTCCTCGAAGGAGCCGCCGCCGCGCACCAGCAAGATGCAGTCGGGCGCTGGCGTGATGGCGGCGGCACGGCGCAGGCCCTCAATAAGCTCGGCCGGCGCACCCTCGCCTTGAACCTTAGCGCCCACGCAGACGAGTTCGACGAGCGGGTTGCGACGACGCAATGTGCGCTTGACGTCGTCGATTACGGCACCCGAAAGCGAGGTAACGACCGCCACGCGGGAGCAAAACACCGGGATGCGGCGCTTACGCGCTTCGTCCATCAGGCCCTCGCGGCGTAGCTTTTCGGCCAGTTGCGCCACTTGTTGACGCAGCAGACCCTCCCCCGCCAGCGAAAACGAGCGAGCGACAAAGCTCATGCGGCCCGTGGCCTTATAGAGATTGAAGCTGCCCTTAAAGCTCACCTGCATGCCGTCGCGCAGATCGAACGTGCGCTTGAGATAGGCGCCCTTCCAGATGATGCAGTCGACGGCCGCCGAGTCGTCCTTGATCTGAAAGTAGCAGTGGCCGCTTCGGGCGTTGGGACCACGAAAACCCGTGACCTCGCCCAAAACGCTCAGCTGCGGAATGGCATCGAGCGCGCCGGCGGCGATCTCCACCGCCTGGCTCACGCTGAGCTCCTTGCGCTCCTGATCGTCCGAACCGTCGAACTCGGCGGAAACGGCATTGCCGGTTAGATTCCAGCCCGCCACGCAGCCTCCTTTCGTCATCGTGCACATGGGCTCCGGCCCTGCGCAAATTCAAGTCCAACACATAGTACAGCGCCGCGGGGACACGAATCCCCGCGGCGCCTGCCTGTCCCATTTGTTATCGGTTGGAGTTTCTGTTGTAGCGAGCCATAAGATAGAGCAGCTGAATAATCGAGGTGAGCGCCGCAGCCACATAGGTAAGCGCGGCGGCCGTCAGCACCTTCTTGGCACCGTTGACCTGCTTGGAGCTCATACCCGACTGCTCAATATACGCCACGGCACGCCGGCTGGCATCAATCTCAACCGGCAGCGTAACCAGTTGGAACAGCACGCTAAACGAGAAGAAGATCAGTGCGAGGGTCGTGAGTCCCGCGATGTTCATAAACAGGCCCAAGAGCAACACGATGGTCCAGGTGTTCTGGGTAAAGTTGACGACCGGCACGAGGGCGGTGCGAACCTTCATCATGGCGTAACCGCTTTGACGCTGGGCGGCATGGCCCGCCTCGTGGCAGGCGACGGCAACGCTTGCGACCGACCCGCCCGAACGGTTGGCATCCGAGAGATACAGGTTATTGTCCTGCGGGTTGTAATGGTCGGTGAGCTCGCCGGCGACACCCTTGATACCCACGGCGTTGCAGCCGTTGGCGTCGAGCATGCGGCGAGCGACCGTGGCGCCCGTGTCGCCGTCCGAGCGAACCTTGGACCAGGTTTTGTACGTCGAGTTGATATAGTTCTGTGCGGCAAGACCAATCACCGTGCAGACAAGAACAACCAGCAGGTACAGCGGGTCGATGCCAAAGCCGTATCCATAGTAATAAGGCATGCGAATTCCTCCGAATCGAGTTACACGTTGGAGGCATTCTACCCACTCAAGCGGCTAGGCTTCCTTACAGCAATTCAATTTTGCCATCTTTGACCGTCAACCCCATGTTGCCCGAGAGCAGATCGTCCAGGCGCGAGCCCACAAGCTCAAAGCGCCAGCCTTCGCGCAAGGGGCTCTGCTCGGGATGCTCAATGTAGTCGGCCAGGTCATCGCGCGAGGCAATGACCGAGGTCGCCACTCCCGAGCGTTCGGCAACCAGGCGGATGAGCGCGTACATGAGATCCGTCACGCTCTCCAACTCCGGAGAGATCTGGCGATGCCCGCGCACCATGAGCGGCAGGCGATCGTGCGGGCAGCTTGCGCCGCGCTTGATGGCCATGAGCGCACCGTCCACGTCGCGCTCCCCCAACTGATCGGTACCGCGAATGCTGCGGAACTCCTCAACGCGCACGGGATTGCGTTTAACGAGCGCAAGCAGCGTGTCGTCGGACATGACCCATTTGCGCGGGATGTTGCGGCGCTCGGCGCGGTCCTCGCGCCAGGCGGCGAGCTCGCGCGCGATACCCAGCTGGTGACGACTGCACGAGTTGATGCGTTTGACCTTGCGGAACGCCTCGTGGCGATCGGCGCGATAGTGCGACTCGTCAGCCAGCGGGCGCAGCTCGTCGAGCACCCAGTCCACGCGGCCCAGCTCGCGCAGGCGGCTCATCATCTCGGTATAGGCCACGATCAGATACTTGACGTCATCGATCGCGTACTCAATCTGCTTATCGGTCAGCGGGCGACGCGACCAGTCGGTCAGTGACTCGGTCTTGGGCAATGAGACGCCGCAAAACGTCTGCACGAGCGCGCCGTAGGAAATCTGCTGACGCTCGCCCAAAAAGGCGGCGGCCACCTGCGTGTCAAAAATCGGACGCGGCAGCACGCCTACGGTATGGAGCATGACCTCCATATCCTGCGAGCAGGCGTGGAAGACCTTGGTCACGCTCTCGTCGGCCATAAGCTCGGCCAGCGGCGATAGGTCGTCGATTACCAGGGGATCGACCGCTACGCTCTCGGCAGGGGTGGCAATCTGAACCAAACACAGACGCGGATGGAACGTGCGCTCGCGCAAAAACTCGGTATCGACGGCAATCGCGTCGAACTCGCGGGCGCGCTGGCAAAAGTCGAGTAGAGCCTGATGTGTGGAAATGTACATATCAACCCATCGAATAAGGTTAGGCCCGAAAAACACGGGTAGGATATCGGCATTGCCTTACAACTATACTCGGTTAGTCACAGAACGGGAACGTAAGTATGCGCTGCCTTATCATCCACAACCCGGCATCGGGCCCCAGCTCAGATGAAATCTTCGCATTCACGCACGCCCTCGCGCAGGGCGGCGACGAGGTCGTGATGCGCTTTATCGGCGATGGCATGGAGCCCGAGGACGCCGTGGCGGACGTGCGCGAGTTCGATCGCGTGGTGGTCTCGGGCGGCGACGGCACCGTCTCCAACGTGCTCGACCAGATGCGCGGATGCGGCGTCCCCACACTCGTCTTCCCCTCTGGCACGGCATGCCTGTTCTTCAACAACATAGGCAATGCCCCCGAGGCGGCGGCACTCGCCAAGGCCTGCCGCGCCGGCCGCACGGTCAAGGTCGACATGGGTGAGCTCTTTTGGCTCGACGAGGACGGCAACGAAAAGCGCCATGGTTTTATCATCATCGCCGGCTCGGGCTTCGACGCCGAGATCATGATGAAGGCCGCCCCCACCAAAAACGACATCGGCGAGATCGCCTACTTCCTGTCGGCGCTTGCCACGCCCAATCCCACAGTGGCGCGCTTTACGATTGAGCATGACGGCATTGTCGAGGAGCTCGACGGCATCTGCTGCATGGCAGGCAACACCTCGGTCATCCAAAACGACATCAACCTGTTCCCAGACTGCCGCATGAACGACGGCATGGTCGACATCGCGGTCATCGAGCCCGTAAAAACCGTGCAGTTGCTGCCCACCGTGATCACCGCTGCGCTCGACCCCGCCGGCAAGGTGCTCGGTCGCCCGCAGTTCAAGATCATCCAGACCAAGGAAGCTAAGATTACCTGTACACCGTCGCTGGGCATGCAGTTCGATGGCGAGATTATCTCCAGCAACTCCGGCGTCTTTGGCGCCCGCGCGCTTCCGCAATGCCTCGACCTCATCGTCGACGAATTCTCACCGCTCGGTAAATAGGAGGACCCCATGAACGACAATCCCCTGCTCGGCTTTATCGTCATCGTTTTGGCCATGCTCGTCGGCTATGCGATCAACGTGATTCACCGCCGGAAGAAGTAATTCCACATTGGTATGATATTCATCCGAATATCATCTCCCCCGCTGTTTATGCATTTGCCAAACAGCGGGGGATTTTTCATTTCGGTATTTCCAGACGCTTTATCCAGATGCAGTAATTGCAGGGCGTCTTTATTTGGCTAAAGCTACAAACTGAGTATATTAAACCGCTCATCGCATATTTCATTACGCTTATCGAGTAAGCATTTTTCATAGATGAATATTGTTTCCGATTCGTTACGCTAAGGAAGTGTCTTTATTGGCTGAAGCCCTCTGGCTGCGGAGGGCTTTCGCACGCTGGGAGGGAATATGAGGAAAACTCACCCCGTCAACGCGCTCAAAAAGCTTGGCATAGGCCTCGCCTTTGGAGCTGCAACCATCATGTCCATGCCGACCTCTGCGCTCGCCTGCACGCAGATGTACATGGGCAAAGATCTAACGGCCGACGGCAACACGTACTACGGCCGTGCCGAGGACTTTGGTGCGCGTTACCCCAAACACTTCGGCATCGAAC
>CABUUE010000126.1 GCA_902494685.1 uncultured Collinsella sp. | reverse complement strand
GAAAACTCCCGTCGACTCTTCAACGAGATTGACGCGCTGTTCCGCACCTCTCCGATCGCACTGAAGAAGCCGACTCCGGTTGAGGAATCTGAAACCATTCTCGATATTTTCGACAATACGTTGTTCTATACCATTCCACAGGTGTACCGTCGTTTCGACGATTGGATCCTCGGAGATAAGGCTGGCCTCGTGCCGCCGGTATGCCCGGCGTTCTTCCACCCGGGAAGCTGGATCGGCTCCGACCGTGACGGCAACCCGAATGTCACCGCCAAGGTGAGCCGTCAGGTGGCCCGCAAGTTCAGCGACCACGTGCTGGGCGCGCTGGAGATCGAGACCCGCCGCGTCGGCAAGAACCTGACGATGGAGGCCGAGACCACCCCGCCGAGCGCCGAGCTCAAGTCCCTGTGGAACCACCAGAAGGAAATGAGCGAGCGTCTGACCGACAAGGCCGCGCTGATCTCCACCAAGGAGCTGCACCGCGCCGTCATGCTGGTCATGGCAGATCGTCTGAAGGCCACCATCGACCGCGACGCCGACCTCATGTACCACTCCTGCGAGGACTACATCGCCGATCTGAAGACCGTGCAGCGCTCCCTCGCCGAAGCCAACGCCAAACGTTCCGCCTACGGCCCGCTGCAGGACCTCATCTGGCAGGCAGAGACCTTTGGCTTCCATATGGTCGAGATGGAGTTCCGCCAGCACTCCGTCGTGCATTCCCGAGCGCTGGAGGATATCCGCGAACATGGTCTGCACGGTGAGCGTGGCGAACTGCAGCCGATGACCCACGAGGTGCTCGACACCTTCCGCGCGCTCGGTTCCATCCAGAAGCGCAATGGCATCAAGGCCGCCCGCCGTTACATCATCTCCTTCACCAAGAGCGCCCAGAACATCAAGGACGTGTACGAACTGAACCGTCTGGCGTTCTCCCACCCCGAGGATGTTCCGACCATCGACGTGATCCCGCTGTTCGAGCAGCTTGAGGATCTGCAGAACTCGGTGGACGTGCTTGAGGAAATGATCAAGATCCCGGAGGTCCAGGCTCGTCTGAAGGCCACCGGCGGCAAGATGGAAGTCATGCTCGGCTACTCCGACTCCTCGAAGGACGCCGGCCCGACCTCCGCCACCCTTGCCCTGCACTCCGCGCAGGAGCGCATCGCCAAGTGGGCCGAATCGCACGACATCGACCTGACCCTGTTCCATGGCCGCGGCGGCGCCGTCGGTCGTGGCGGCGGCCCGGCCAACCGCGCCGTGCTCGCACAGCCGGTCGGCTCCGTGAAGTGCCGTTTCAAGCTCACCGAGCAGGGCGAGGTCATCTTCGCCCGCTACGGCAACCCGGTGCTGGCAATCCGCCACGTGGAGTCCGTCGCAGCAGCAACGCTGCTGCAGTCCGCTCCGAGCGTGGAGAAGCGCAACACGGACATGACCAAGAAGTACGCCGACATGGCCAGCAAGCTCGACGAGGCCGCGCACAACCGCTTCCTCGACCTGCTGAACACCGACGGCTTCGCACCGTGGTTCTCCACCGTCACGCCGCTGACCGAAATCGGCCTGCTGCCGATCGGCTCCCGTCCGGCGAAGCGTGGTCTGGGCGCCAAGTCCCTCGACGACCTGCGCACCATTCCGTGGATCTTCTCCTGGGCCCAGGCCCGCATCAACCTGGCCGCATGGTACGGCCTCGGCACCGCGTGCGAGCAGTTCGGCGACCTGAACACCTTGCGTCAGGCGTACGAGGAGTGGCCGCTGTTCTCCACGTTCATCGACAACATCGAAATGTCGCTGGCCAAGACCGACGAGCGCATCGCCAAGATGTACCTCGCCCTCGGCGACCGTGAGGACCTCAACAAGAAGGTCCTCGACGAGATGGAGCTCACCCGCAAGTGGGTGCTCAAGATCGTCGGCGACGAATGGCCGCTGCAGCACCGCCACGTGCTCGGCCAGGCCATCCGCATCCGCTCGCCGTACGTGGACGCACTGTCCGTCACCCAGGTGCTCGCCCTCGGCTCGCTGCGCAAGCGCGTGGACAAGGAAGAGCTCACACACGGCCAGAAGGAGAACTACACCTATCTGATCCTGTGCACCGTTTCGGGCGTCGCCGCAGGCCTGCAGAACACGGGCTGATCTTCGGATGACCGCCTGACAAAAGCGAGCGGGGAGGTTCCGTGCCGATCGACGGCGCGGGCCTCCCCGTTCGCGTCGCACGGCCCTAGACTGGCCGGCGACGGCGCGCATAGAACGGGCGCGCTGGCCGAGTGACAGACTCGGATGATCGGAGGGGACATGGACAAGCCATCGAATGAGCGCGGGAGCACCGGGCCGACGGACGGCATCAAGGCGGAGGGCGATGCCGGAAACGAACGCCACATTTGCAAAGCGAATCCGGCTATGATCGATGACATTGGGAAAAAACATGGCCTGGAAGATACGTCAGAAAATTTTTCCGGCAAGAAATATGCTTTGGCACCGAAAGCAGCTACCAAATTCCTTAAGGCGAGTAGATGCTATGTGGCTTTGGGCAAAGCCAGACGCGTGCTATGGTGGCTGGGATTACTGCTGCTTTCACCAGCACTTATTTTGTGGGCGGAATGGGGCGCCAATGGCGATGATGATACTATAATCTGCAGAGTCTTAACGTTCTCTTCCTCTTCGTGCATGAATTTAACTACGGCAACTGAGTATGTACGTAGACTTACCTTAGTATTGATTATGGGGGTAGTCTGCTGGATTGCGGCGCTTGTCATCTTTGGCGTGCGTTCATATATGCGATCTGTATATCCGGAACTTCGTGATCATTCCTCTTCCGCCTCGCATGTCCTTGTGGGAATCATATCGTTTCTCGTGCTGGTCATGGTCTTTCCCGTTCTTGTGATAACGCTACTTTCCGCTCTAATGACTCTATGACGTTTTACCAGAGGCGCATTGCGTGGAATGGCTGAATCATTCCACGCAGTGCGATCACAATCATGATTGATTAACGGTTCGGATTTTCAAGAGATTCAGCATAGGATAATGCCAATATACCAGCCTCCGCTTGACTCGGGAGTCGGTCTGCATGTGACGCAATGAGCAGTGCTTTTATAAACAAGGACCATACCCTTGCATCTCCGACTACCTAAAATAAGGAGAACAGTGCAGTACATATATCTCACAGCACTTGCTCTGCTAGGATTATGTATGCTTATTTTTCCAAGGCAACTCTGGAAAATAAGCAATTTCCTCTGGACTCAAAAAGGAGATCCGAGCAATCTATACACATCCTTAATGAGAATAAGCGGTGCCGCCTTTCTTGTTTTAGCTCTTATTCTTTTCATCTTCTGCAGACTGCAGTAACACCTACCTGATCCTGTGCACCGTGTCGGGTGTCGCAGCAGGCCTGCAGAACACCGGCTGATCTTCGGCTGACCGACCGCTCGATGAACGGGGAGGCCTACGCCGTTGACAGCGCGGGCCTCCCCGCTCGCGTTATCCGGCGTTTTGTCCTATTCTTATGGAATCAAACATAAGATTGAAATAACTTAGAAGGGGAACTACAGCATTACACTGAACCTTTTCTTATACTGTTTCCAATCTGGCCGGGTTCGTCAAGGAGGCCGTCAATGGGGAAAATATGGTGTCGCAGAGCAGCGTCATATATTCTTCGCATAATATTGCCAACTTCATTGCTATCACAATTAATAAACAGCGTTTTATATGGGAGATCTTCCATAGATGGAACCATGGGAATCTGGATTAACTGCGTCTCCATAATCATAGTTTGCGTGATTTCTGCCTGTTCTACGCGCAACGGACAAGCTTGGTCGCATCATTTTCTAGGACTGCAGGTAGTCGATCAATATTCCAACCTGCCCATATCGGGAGTAAGGATGGGTTTACGCGAGATAGCTCACTGCGTTGATTTCGTGCCATGTTTCATTGGGTTTCTTTGGCCTTTATGGGACACCAAAGGACAAACCTTCGCCGACAAAATTATGAGAACAACGATAATCAGTATAGAATAGATAGAATTAAAGTGACGCAAAGACGCATCACTGGATAAAAAATACTTTCGAAGCCAAAGGAGACTACGAATGAACCTTCATAAAAAAATCGCGTTCACCACAGTACTGGTGGCAATACTGGCGTTCTCTGGTACCCCATCAGCAATGGCTAGCACTTCTGGACATGACCGAAGCGCCTTCAATTCTTCTGCAGAAGTCGCTCTGCAAGAAAAACTCTCTAACATTGCTTCCACGAATAACTTAGACGTCGAATTCGGCGAATTTAAAATCGATGCTCCTCAAAGTACGATTGATGAATACCACGGTGATGCCAATCTATACGCTGAATCTATTGCGAAAGCATACGAAGAAGATACAGCCTCTAATACCAGAGAAACCAAAAACGCAAGCACACGCGGTACGGCAACATATACCTCAAGCGTCTTTTCTGGAGTCCCAGCAGGAGGAGCTTGTTGGGTAAAGCAAGATTTTCGAGCTACAGTAACGAATTACAAAGTTACCTCAAAATCCTTGCTTGGAAGCTCATACCAGACCGGGGTCTGTGTTTTCCAATGGTCTCCAAATTATTCCTGGTTTGAAGGAAATCTGAATGTTCTTAGCAAAGGAACTTTTCATGCGGTTGTCAAAGGAGGTCCCGTCTCTTTCGCCGCAACTTTCAAAGCATTTTTTCATACCAATAAAACATCGTTGTATCAAGAATTTCAATGAATAACAGCAAATATTGCAGTTACATGAAGTGCAATGATCATCGCTGAATCCATATGGCAACGCCCAAATCAGGCGCCGGGTGTCGCAGCAGGCCTGCAGAACACGGGCTGAT
>CABUUE010000125.1 GCA_902494685.1 uncultured Collinsella sp. | reverse complement strand
TTTGGACGGCTAGCTGTTACAGATTGAGATTTTGCTGGCGGGCCCCACCTGGTTGTCTCAATCTGTAACAACTGGAGAAGATTTTGGCTGCTAGATGTTACAGATCGAGACATTGGCCACCCGTCTATCCTTATATCTCAATCTGTAACAGATGGACCCGTTTTGAGTGGTTAGATGTTACAGATCGAGATCTTTCTGGGACGCCCACCTGTTTGTCTAAATCTGTAACAGGTAGAGGTTCAAAAACCGTCTAGATGTTACAGATCGAGACAAACTGCTGCGGAGTGCCGCCATCGACTGCTACCTAGGCCCCAACTGATGAATTTGTCCTGATAGGCGCCCTAGAGCGAGATTTCACGGCTACAATAGTACGGTTACAACGACGTAATGCACTCAATGCAAGAAAGGATCCGCATGGCAAGCCTGTCGGATGAAATCTCGTCGCGCCGCACATTCGCGATCATCAGCCACCCGGACGCCGGTAAGACCACGCTTACCGAGAAGCTGCTGCTCTATACCGGCAGCATCCAGACTGCCGGCTCGGTCAAGGGCAAGAGCTCGGCCAAGCATGCCGTTTCGGACTGGATGGACATCGAGAAGGAGCGCGGCATTTCCGTTACCTCCTCGGTGCTGCAGTTCACCTACAACGGCGCCTGCGTCAACATCCTCGATACCCCCGGCCACCAGGACTTTTCGGAAGATACCTACCGTACCCTTATGGCCGCCGACGCCGCGGTCATGGTCATCGACGGCGCTAAGGGCGTCGAGGCCCAGACCAAAAAGCTCTTTAAGGTCTGCACGCTACGCCACATTCCCATCTTCACCTTTGTGAACAAGCTCGACCACGAGGCTCGCGATCCGTTTGAGCTCATGGAAGAGATCGAGAATGTCCTGGGCATCAATACGTATCCCATGAACTGGCCGATCGGCAGCGGTCGTAACTTCCGCGGCGTGTTCGATCGTCAGACCCGTCGCGTTATCGCCTTTGAGGGCGATGGTCACGCCAACGCCACCAAGAAGGTCGCCGAGGTCGAGGCCGAGCTGGGCGACCCCGCCATGGATGAGCTCATTGGCGAGGAGAACCATAAGAACCTAATGGACGATATCGAGCTGCTCGATGGCGCCGGCGACGAGCTCGACTTGGATGCCGTGGCCTGCGGCAAGCTGAGCCCGGCGTTCTTTGGCTCGGCGCTCACCAACTTTGGTGTGGAGCCCTTCCTCAAGGAGTTCCTGCGTCTGGCCCCGACGCCGCGCGCCTATACCGATACGCTCACCAGTGAGCCGGTCGATCCCTGCCGCGACGACTTTAGCGGCTTTGTGTTTAAGATCCAGGCCAATATGGATAAGAACCACCGTGACCGCATCGCCTTTGTGCGCATTTGCTCGGGTAAGTTCGAGCGCGGCATGGATGCCTTCCACGTGCAGGGCAACCGCAAGCTTAAGCTTGCCACGGGCACGTCGATGATGGCCGACGATCGCGCCATCGTGGACGAGGCGTACGCGGGCGATATCGTGGGCCTGTTCGATCCGGGTATCTTTAGCATCGGCGACACTGTGTGCTCCGGCAAGCGCCACGTGCAGTATCCACAGATCCCGACGTTTGCCCCCGAGATGTTCGCTCGCATTACGCAGGTCGACACGCTCAAGCGCAAGCAGTTCGTCAAGGGTATGGAGGAGCTTGCCCAGGAGGGCGCCATCCAAATCTTCCGCGAGCTGGGTGCCGGCATGGAGAGCGTCATCGTGGGCGTGGTTGGCGTGCTGCAGTTTGAGGTACTCGAGCGCCGTCTCAAGGCCGAGTACCGTGTTGAGGTTCGTCGCCAGCCACTGCCCTATACGGACATCCGCTGGATCCAAAACGACCCCGACACCATCGATATCCCGGGCCTTTCGCTCACGCGCGACACACTGCGCGTCGAGGACATGCGCGGCGGTAAGCTGCTGCTGTTCACGAGCCCGTGGAACGTGGATTGGGCAACTGACCACAACCCCGACCTTATCCTGTCGGAGTTTGGCAACGTGGCCTTTTAACGCATCGGCGCGGTGGCCCTGCGGGGCTGCCGCGCCGTTTGCTTGCCTGATGCCGTGTGAGCGGCTATTATACCCACCGTCGTCTCAAGACCGGGGCGTCCGAGCAGTTCGGGTCCGATATCCTGCTCGTTAAACCTAAAACCAAAGGAGTACATAATGATCAAGAAGGTCATGGAGGACTACAAGGTCCTGTTGCGGAGCATTCCCGCGGCAACGGTTTCGCTGTTTTTCGTGAGCGTCATCATGATGAACCTGCTGGCCAACAAAGAGCTTATCAGCCTGCCGTATCTGGCACTCGATTGCGGCTTTGTGGTGAGCTGGGTTTCGTTTTTGTGCCAGGACATGATCTGCAAGCGCTTTGGCGCCAAGGCATCCATCAAAATCTCTATCCTCGCGCTGCTGGTCAACCTGGCCGTGAGCCTGTGCTTTTGGGCATGCTCGCTCACGCCCGGTATGTGGGGCGCCTACTACGACACCGGCATGATCGAGGTCAACACCGCCCTTAACGCCACCATCGGCGGCACCTGGTACGTGGTGCTGGGCTCTTCGCTGGCAATGCTCGTTTCTGCCGTGGTTAACTCCACGCTCAACCAGTCGCTCGGCCGCATGCTCAAAAAGAATAACTTTGCGAGCTTCGCCTTCCGCTCCTATGTGTCCACGGGTGTTGGCCAGTTTATCGACAACTTGGTCTTTGCCATTGTGGTGAGCCACACGTTCTTTGGTTGGACCTGGGTGCAGGTCCTTATGTGCTCGCTGACCGGCGCTGTTGCCGAGCTGCTGTGCGAGGTTTTCCTGAGCCCCGTGGGCTACAAGGTCGTGCGCGGCTGGGAGCGCGAGAATGTGGGCTCCGAGTACCTCGAGCGCCACGCAACCGCCTAAGGAGCAAGTATGCGGGTTTTGATCACGGGCGCTTCGGGCGGTATCGGAGCCGCATGCGTGCAGCGCTTTTTGGACGAGGGCCACGAGGTCGTGGGCTTTGATCTGCTGCCGGCGGTGATCGAACACGAGCGCTACCGCCATCTGATCGTTGATGTTCGCGAGCCGGACGCGTTTCCAGACGATCTTGAACCCCAGGTGATCGTGAACGTTGCCGGTACGCAGGATTCGGCTGACGACATCGCCGCCAACCTGTATGGCACCATCAACGTGACCGAGCGCTACGCCTTTGCGGGGGAGGGGCTTGCCGCCAAGCCGGCGCCGGCTATCAAATCCGTGGTCAATGTGGGGTCGGCGAGCGGGCATACGGGATCGGAGTTTCCTGCCTATGCTGCCAGCAAGGGCGGCGTTATCGCCTACACCAAGAACCTTGCAAACCGCCTGGCACCGCAGGCCATCGCCAACAGTGTGGACCCGGGCGGCGTTATCACGCCGCTCAACCGTTGCGTGATGGAAGACGAACACCTGTGGAACCAGATTATGGAGCTCACGCCGCTTAAGCGCTGGGCCACCGCCCAAGAGATCGCCGAGTGGATCTACTTTGTGGGCGTGACCAACCGGTTTATGACCGGGCAGAGTCTGCTAATCGATGGCGGCGAGGCCGGCCGCACACAATTTATTTGGCCCGAATAGAAAACGCGCCCGATGGAAAGCCGTCGGGTGCGTTTTTGATGTATCGACTTCTAGCCGAGGCAAGTCCAGTTGACGGGGGTCGAGCCGTGTTGTTCGAGTAGCCGATTGGCTGCCGAGAAGGGACGCGATCCCATAAAAGCAGGGAGTTCTGCCGTGGCGCGGTTGGCCGAAAGCGGCGAGGGGTGCGTGGAGGCCAGGCAGAACTTGTCGGTTGCCTTGCCCGCGTCAGTTGCGACGAGCTTGCCCTCGACCATCTGCTGGGCAAAGCGGCCCCATGCCAAAAAGACTACCGGCTGGGGCAGCTGACAGCAGCGTTCGATAACGTAGTCGGTGAGCGTGCTCCAGCCCAGTTTGGCGTGCGAGTTGGCGGCATGCTCGCGCACGGTGAGCGTAGTGTTGAGGAGCAGGACGCCCTGTTGTGCCCATGGGGTTAGGTCTCCCGTGGCGGGAATGGGACAACCCAGATCGGCTTTGAGTTCCTTGTAAATGTTGCGCAGGCTCGGCGGCAACTTGGTTTGCGTCGCGGGGACCGAGAACGACAGCCCCATTGCCTGGTTGGGTCCGTGATAGGGGTCTTGACCCAAGATGACAACCTTGACCTGGTCGGCCGGCGTGTAGGCGAGGGCATTGAGGATGTCGTCTTGTGCCGGGTAGATAGTCTGCTCGGCACGCAAAAGGGCGATGCGCTCGAGCAGCTGGTTCGTAGTGTCACGTACCGGCTGCGGTGCATCGCCCAACCAAGTTGCTATGTTGCGGTCGCGGGTCGCGGCGTCCATGGGGCTCCTTTACGTCAGATGCTCTGTTTGCATCTATTGTAAAGGCGCACCGGAGACCTTTATGCCGCGGCCGTATGAGGAGTAGTGTCTACGAGACGTGCTCGGGCGCTCCCGCCATGCGAGCCTGTCCATGTGCGCGGAGGAGCGGAAGCTCGACGGTTGCCACCATGACGCCGCTGAGGATGAGTGCAGCGCCAAAGAAGGCGATGGGGCTCAGAACCTCGCCGACCAGGAAGAACGAGAAGACGGCGGAGCAGACCGGCTCGAGCGAGAAGGCGAAGCCGGTGGTCTCGGCGGGCACGTGGGGCTGCACGAGCGTTTGGGTGATAAAGCCGTAGGCAGAGCAGATGAGTGCGAGTGCGACGACGACCACGACCTCGCTGGGCGTGCTGGGAAGTGTGAAACCGCCAAAGACGCATGCGGCAATGCCCGAGAACAGGCCGCCAAAGCCCAGCTGCCAAACGCCCAGGGACAGCGGATC
>CABUUE010000124.1 GCA_902494685.1 uncultured Collinsella sp. | reverse complement strand
GATTCTGTACGGGCCTGCCGGTACGGGCAAGACGACGCTGGCCCACATTATCGCCAACCATACCAAGAGCGAGTTTGTCGAGGTCAGCGCCGTCACGGGTACCGTGAAGGACCTGCGTCGCGTGATCGACGAGGCAAAGACACGTCTGAATACGTATGACCGTCGCACCATCCTGTTTATCGACGAGATTCATCGCTTTTCGAAGTCACAACAGGATGCATTGCTGCATGCGGTTGAGAACCGTACCGTTATTATGATTGGCGCCACGACGGAGAATCCGTACTTCGAGGTTAACTCGGCATTGTTGTCGCGTGGCCGCGTCGTGGAACTTGAGCACCTCAAAGACGAGGACATCGCCACACTGATCGAGCGTGCGCTCGAGGCTCCGCAGGGTTTGAACGGCAAGTTCTCGGCCGATGAGGATACGGTTAAGACCATCTGTACGCTGGCCGCGGGCGATGCTCGCTCGGCGCTCACGACGCTCGAGCTTGCGAGCGAGATTGCCGTCACGCGTCCCGATACCGAGGGAACGCCAGCGCCTGCGGCGGGGGAGCGCTATCCCATCACCGTGGATGACGTGAAGATCGCCAACCCGCGTCGCGGCTTTACGTATGACAAAAACGGCGACATGCACTACGACATCATCAGTGCGTTCATCAAGTCCATGCGCGGTAGCGACCCCGATGCCACGATCTATTGGCTCGCGCGCATGATCGATGCTGGGGAGGATCCTAAGTTTATCGCTCGCCGCATTATGATTCACGCTTCTGAGGATGTTGGCAACGCCGACCCGCAGGCGCTTTTGGTGGCGCATGCCGCGTTTAAGTCTGCCGAGGTCATTGGCTATCCCGAGTGCCGCATTAACCTGGCTCAGGCTGCACTATATGTGTGCTTGGCGCCAAAATCCAACGCGTGTGAGGCTTCGATCGATGCTGCGCTGGCCGATATCCATTCTAGTGGGCTTCGCGAGGTGCCGAGTTATCTGCGCGATCGCCATCGCCCGGGCAGCGATGAATACGGTGTGTATAAGTATCCACATGATTATCCCGAAGGCTGGGTCGATCAGCGCTATTTGCCCGAAGGCTTGGAACGCGGTGCATTTTGGCAGCCTGCCGGCCGCGGTTGGGAAGAATGGCGCGTAGAGCAAAGTGAACGCGACCGCAGCGGGAATGCGCCGAAGTAGCTGCTGATAATTTTGTCCCACGTTGCTGCTCTTGGCATGTTCGGTCCCCTTTGGGGTACCATGAAAAGCGTCTGTATTTCGATTCCTTTGGGAGGCTTGTATGAGTCCCATTCAAATCGCCTTGCTGCTGCTCGCCGTTGCCGGCGTGTGGGCTATCGTTGAGCTTGCGCTCACCCTGCGCAAGACCCGCACCGTTGTCGACTCGCTCGATAAGACCGTGAACGACCTCAACAACACCATCGCCGAGGCTCAGCCTGTGGTGGCAAAGCTCGATGGCGCTGTCGATGAGCTTACGCCGGCGCTTGCCCAGATGGAGCCGCTGCTTAAGTCGAGCAAGACGGCAGTTGATGCCCTTACCTCCAATCTCGTAGAGGTCGAAGCCGTGGTTCGCGACATTTCCGAGGTTACGGGCAGCATGGCCGAGGCCAGCAATGCTGTGTCGAGCGTGACCGACTCTGCCGCCGGTGCTGTGCAGAAGCTCTTCAATAAGGTGAAGGCTCCTACAGCTGACACCGAGCGCAAGCTCGCCGCTGCTGCTGCGGAGGCAGAGCGGCCTACCGAGCGCGTCCTAATTGGCGAGGACGAGGCCGCCGCGGGCGACGATGATGGCCAGAAGTCTGTAGCCAAGCCGGCTCAGTATTACACTTACACGCCCGCCGAGACCTCTGAGGAGTCCTGCGATGAGTAGCGAAGCAACCTGCCCTATCACGCTGACCGTTGCCGGTGACCCGCGTCTCGCTCGCCTTGTGCGCATGACGGCTGCCAATGTTGGTGCCCTGTGCTCTATGTCTGTCGATCGCATTGAGGACATCCGCATGGCTGCCGAGGAGGCTTTCATTTTTGGTTGCACCGCGGTCGACTGCGACGACATCACCATCAAATTCGATGTCGATGAGACCCACGTTGGCATGACTATTACCTTTGGCGACCAGGCTACGGTCGATGAAGACGACCAGGCTGCGGTGTACGCCGAGCTCATTCTGGCGAGCGTGTGCGATTCCTACGAAAAGACTGCGGCGCCCCTGACGCTTTCCCTCGACCTCAAGGCGGATATCTAATATGACCGATCGTTCCCGGAGCGGCAAGACCGCTTGGGACAAGGAGAAAACCCGCGAGCTGTTTCGTCGCTACAAGGAGACCGGTGATCCGGACGCCCGCGAGCAGCTCGTCATGTCCCATATGAACCTGGTAAGGTTTCTTGCCAACAAATTTAAGAATCGCGGCGAGCCGCTCGACGACCTCATGCAGGTCGGCTATTTGGGTTTGCTCAAGGCTATCGACCGCTTTGACCCTGAGCGCGGGCTCGAGTTCACAACGTTTGCAACACCCACTATCCTGGGCGAGATCAAACGACATTTCCGCGACAAGGGCTGGAGCGTGCGCGTACCGCGTCGTCTGCAGGAGCTCTCGGCTAAGGTCAACCAGGCTACTGACAAACTTACCAACGAACTGCAGCGTTCGCCCAAGGTTGAGGAGATCGCTGAGTATCTAGATGTGACTGTCGATGAGGTCCTCGAGGCTATGGAATCGTCTTCGGCTTATACCTCGGTGCCCATCGAGGCTCCTGGTGCGTCCGATTCCGACGATGCCCCATCGATTCTCGACCGTTACGCCGACGACGACAACGAGCTCGACTTTACCGATGACCGCCTAGTGATCGAGGAAGCCATCCGTGATTTCTCGCCGCGCGAGCGCGAGGTGATCGAGCTGCGCTTTGTGAAGGGCATGACCCAGATCGAGATCGCCAAGAAGCTGGGTATTTCTCAGGTGCAGGTTTCGCGTCTGCTGCGCCGCACGCTTAAGAAGATTCAGGACAAGATCGACCCCGACGGAGTGATGATTCGTTCATGAGTGAGCACCCCCAACAAACCGATCGCGTGCTGCGCGACACCCGCATTCTGACGCTTCGCATTTGGGCTGTTGTCGGCTGCATTGTCATCGCCGCTGTCATCTTTAACCTTATGGGCATCCTGGCGCCGGTTATCGAGTTTCTCGCCGTTGGTTCCATCATTGCCTTTGTGATGTCCCCGATCACCAATTGGCTCGAGCATCATGGCGTCGGCCGTGGCATCGGTTCGCTTATCGCGCTTATTGTTGTTGTTGCCGTGCTCGTCGGTGTCGTTTGCATCTTGTCGCCGATTCTCTTTGGTCAGATCATGGAAGTCCTGAGCCGCCTGCCCGAGCAGCTTCGTGTTGCGGGTGGCGATCTCAATGAGATGATCTCGCATGCCAAGACGCTCAACAACACGCCGGTTAAGGAGTACTTGGACGACAATCTGTCATCACTCGTTACCGTCGCATCGAAGTATGTGTCTCAGATTGCCGCCGAGCTCGGTCGCGGTGTATTCCCGCTCATTACCAATACGGCATCGCAACTGTTCGTTATCTTCCTGGGCCTGGTGCTTGCCTACTGGATGGCCTGCGACTACCCTCGCATGCACCACGAGATTTGCACCATCATCGGTCAGGAGAAGGAGACCTCGTACCGCTTTATGGTCGCCATTCTGTCGCGTTCGGTTGGTGGCTACATGCGCGGCATGGTCGTAACGTCTATCTGCGGCGGCATCTTGGCCTTTATCGGCTTCCTGATCATCGGCCATCCGTATGCGGCGCTCATGGCTATCTTTACCGGCATCATGCATTTGGTTCCGGTCGTCGGTCCCTGGGTGAGCGCAGCAATCGCCACAGTGCTCGGTTTCATGTTCAGCCCCATGTTGGCGTTATGGACGCTCATCGTGACGATGGTCGCACAAAATGTCACCGACAATGTGATTTCGCCTAAGGTCATGCAGAGCTCAGTGCAGGTGCATCCCATTATGAGCCTTACGGCCCTCGTTATTGGTTCGGCACTCATGGGCCCCATCGGCATGATTATTGCCATCCCACTTTGTGCGGCCCTCAAGGGTATCTTCGTGTACTACTTCGAGAATGAGACCGGCCGTCAGCTTGTGGCCTATGACGGCGCCGTGTTTAAGGGCACGCCGTATCGCGATGCTGAGGGCAACCCGGTAGCCGCCTACGATGCGCTCGGCGACGATACCTTCATCTATGAGTCCGAGCTCATCGGCAACGAGACTGTGCCCGAGGCCAAGGCCATGCCCAAGCCCGAGCTCGATAATCCCTGGATTAAACTCTCGAGCCTGCAGCCCGATGCCACGGGCTTCTTCAAGAACCCCTTCGCCAAGGACGATGACTCCAACTCGGACGACGACACCAAAACCGGCATCGACGGCTCCATGGACGATGACGACAACTAGCGGGGTAATTCGGGTTAACATTCATACGCGCTAACATGCAATTTCGCTGAAGGGCCGGCATTGTGCCGGCCCTCTTTTTTGCACGGGGGCGGTTGGATGGTAATATCGTTACGTTTGAACTGTTTCGATGTGAAACCGAGGAGATTCCCTCTATGAGTGCTGACTACCCGTCAATGACTACGGCCGAGATCCGCTCCAAGTTCCTCAACTTCTTTGAGGAGCGCGGTCTTAAGCTCTATCCTTCTTCGTCCCTCGTTCCCGACGATCCCTCGCTGCTGCTTGCCAACGCCGGCATGAACCAGTTTAAGGAGTACTATCAGGGCAAGAAGACCATGAAGGAGATCGGCGCGATCTCCTGCCAGAAGTGCGTCCGCACCAACGACATCGACTGCATCGGCGAGGACGGCCGTCACCTCTCGTTCTTCGAGATGCTCGGCGATTTCTC
>CABUUE010000123.1 GCA_902494685.1 uncultured Collinsella sp. | reverse complement strand
CGCGACTTTTACCCGCCGCAGGTAAAGCTCTACTTTATTACGGGCGCCGACGCGATTATCGATATTGTGACCTGGCATGATGCCGAACGAATCGCTGAGCTTGCTACCTTTATTGCGGCGACACGACCGGGCTTTGATATCGATACGGCGCGTGCCCGAATCAAAGAGTCGGGGCTGCCGTTCGACGTGCGCTATATTCAGATTCCGGCGCTGGCGATCAGCTCGACGAACATTCGTAAGCGAGTTGCCCGCGGTATGAGCGTGCGCTATCTTACGAGCGAGTCCGTGCTCGGCTACATTCGCAAACGCAGGCTATATGCCGATTTGGGCCAAGAAGATTTTGAGTGATGGGGGTCTACGTTGTCGGTAGAGGATCAGTTTGAGGGCGATGAACGCGCGCTGCTCAAGCGCATTCAAGAGCTGCTCGATGTTCGCATGAAGGATAAGCGCAAGCGCTATGTGCATTCGCTGGGTGTTGCCGAGACCGCACTTCATCTGGCCGAGGTCTACGGCGTTGACCGCTTTGATGCCGCTGCTGCCGGTCTGATCCATGACTGGGACAAAGTGCTCTCCGACGACGAGCTGGTTACGCGCGCTCTGCATTACGGCATTAAGATTGCCGGCTCTCCGTCTGCCGCGACGCCGCTTTTGCATGGCCCGGTTGCCGCCTATGAGCTTCCGCAGCTTTTTCCCGAGCTGTCGCCGGCGGTCTTTCAGGCTGTCGACCGTCACACCGTGGGCGCTTGCGACATGACGCCGCTCGATATGGTGGTCTTTGTGGCCGATGCTATCGAACCCAACCGCCACGGCGATTATGCCCATGCGCTGCGCAAGATGGTGGGGAAGTCCTCGCTCGACGAGTTGTTCTTCTCCTGTTTTGCGCAGGGTCTGGTCTATGTGATCCAGTCCGGGCGTTATCTTTATCCCACGGCTATTATGATTTACAACCATTACGCCCAGCTGCGCTAGCTTGGGCTGTCTAGAAAGAGGTATTCCATGGCCGATGAGACCATGACCGACGATCAGATTCTTGAAGGTGTGGAGCACAAGAGTTTTGTTGCCACGTCCGACCGCACCGCTGCCTCGCTGTCCGCGAGCGGTGTTGCCGCCGAGGATGTCGCCCGCGCCGCCGCGCAGGCCGCCTACGACAAGAAGGGCGAGGACGTTCAGGTGCTCGACCTGACCGAGCTTTCCGACGTATGCGACTACTTTGTGCTTGCCACCGGTACCAACAACCGCCAGGTCGATTCTATCGTCGACGAGATCGAGGAGAAGGTCGCCGAGGCTTGCGGCGAGCATCCGTTCTCCATCGAGGGCCGCGAGCAGAAGACCTGGATGCTCATGGACTACGGTTCGGTTGTCGTCCACGTCTTCACTCCTGAAGCCCGTGACTTCTACCGCCTCGAGAAACTCTGGGGAGACGCCCCCCAGCTCTCCCTCGACCTCCTCTAGTAGCTCATTTGGGACGGGGCTTTTTAACTACCCTCTATCGTTCGCCGGTCAGCTGCATCATTCGCAGCTGCCCGGCTTTCTTTTTGCCATAGGGGCTAATCGTTGAAGCGGGATTGACGGCCGAAGGATAGGGCGGTGTCGCCGAACTTGTCTCGGACGGCGTCGATAGCGACTGAGAGGTCGCGACGGTCGCTCGATTGGGCTCCGCGGTCGTCGACTTCGCAGAACAGGTCGGTCTGGATGCCGCCCTGATGGTCGAAGTCGCTCATGCCGATGCCCGCCAGGCGCACATGCATGCCTTCCTGCCAGATGTTGTCGAGAAGTTCGAGCGCCACTGCCACAAAGATGTTCTCATCGTCGGTCGGATGAGGCAGCCGGCGCTGTGCCGAGCGACCGCTTCCATACGAATACTTGAGTTTGAGTGCCACCGTGGCACCCGTTAGTCCCTGACGGCGCAAGCGGCGTCCCACTGACTCTCCCAACAGCGCAATCGCCGCTTCGATGTCCTCACGCTCAGTCAAATCTTTCGCAAAGGTGCGTTCATTGCTGACCGACTTGACCTCGCGCTCTTTATCTAGACTTGTGACTTCGGAGATTTCGAGCCCCAGCGCACGTTGGCGCATGCGTTCGCCGTTGACGCCAAAAATAGAAGCCAGGGTGGATTCCGGTGCACGTGATAGCTCGCCGAGCGTGTAGATGCGCATGCGGCGCAGTCGTTCCTCGGCCGAGCGCCCGATGCCGCTCATGGCAGATACCGGCAGCGCGGCCAAAAAGCGCTGCTCGGTTCCGGGGCGCACGATGGTCAGCCCAAACGGCTTGTCCCGCTCGCTTGCGATCTTTGCGACCGTCTTGTTGCAGCCTACGCCAATGGAGCAGGTCACACCCAGCGCTGCCACGCGGTCGCTTATCCGCCGCGCAACCAGTAGCGGGTCTTCGGGTGCAAAGCGGCCCGGTGTGATATCGATAAAGGCCTCGTCGATGGATACGCGCTCAACGCGCGGGGTCTCATTGGCGAGAATTGCCATAACCTGCGCGCTGACCTCGTGGTAGCGATCGAAATGCCCATGCGTCCAAATGGCCTGTGGACAGAGGCGCTGTGCCTCGGCGGAGGGCATGGCCGAGTGCACGCCAAAGCGACGCGCCTCGTATGAGCAGGTGGACACGACGCCGCGGGAATCGGCATCGCCACCCACGATGAGCGGCTTGCCGCGCCACTCGGGATGATCGAGCATCTCCACGCTCGCAAAAAACGCATCGAGATCCATGAGGCCCACCGCCGGTCCCGTCCAGGGCGGCGGCGTGACGCCTGCAGCATCCTCATAACCGTATGTATGTTCGCGTCTTTCCATGTCATGAGTATACCGCGCAGCTCATGTGGGGTGCGTGGATGCGCTTGCAAATCGCGAATTCTTGTCTAAGATATGGATTTGCCCTCGACTACACCGAAGAAGTTGGTCTCACGGACTTCACCTGCCCGCGTCGATGGCGTATTATGTTCAACTGTTTGTTTGTAGTTGCAGCCTAAAGCTGCTTGGTTGGAGGAGTTTCCTTTGGCAGTCAAGATTCGCCTTGCTCGTCACGGCGCTAAGAAGCGTCCGTACTACCGTGTCGTCGTCGCCGATTCCCGCGCCCCGCGTGACGGTCGTATCATCGAGGAGGTTGGCCGCTACAACCCGATGACCGCCCCCAAGACCATCAACCTCGACCTCGAGAAGATCGCTGACTGGCAGTCCAAGGGCGCTCAGCTCACCGACGCCGTCGCCGCTCTGGTCAAGGCCGCCAACGAGGGCGAGAAGACCGAGACCGTCGTCAAGAAGTCCAAGAAGCAGCTCGCCAAAGAGGCCGAGGCCGCTAAGGCTGCCGCTGAGGCCGCTGAGGGCGCCGAGGAGTAAATCGTGCCTGAGGTTGACGCTGCACAGCTCGAGGGTGAGGCAATGCTCTCAGATCGCATCGCCGATCTCGTCGAATATCTCGTTGTTCAGATCGTCGACGACCCGGATTCCGTGAGCCTTGAGGTCATCGATGGTGACGACGCCTCTACGATTGAGGTTTCGGTCGCCGAGGATGACGTCGCTAAGGTCATCGGCCGTCGTGGCCGTACCATCAAGGCCATTCGCACGCTCGCCCGTGCACTGGCCGCTCGCCTCGACACTGCTGTCGAGGTAGAGGTTCTGGGCTAGGACCTTGAGGTCCCAGTACAAAAACATCGCCCGTGTGGTCAAGCCGCACGGAAGGAAGGGGGAGGTCCTCGCGCAGCCGCTGCGGGGGCTTCCTTCTGTATTAGAGCCGGGTATGCGCGTCGCCCTGACGCCGCCGGCGCTCAAGCGCGACCGCTTTTGCACGGTCGTGTCCGTCACCGATACGGGCGATGGCGATCTGGTCTCGTTTGAGGGCATTGACGACTTGACGGCCGCCGAGGGCATCACGGGATGCTACGTGCTGGCAAATCGTGACGATTTTGAGCTCGATTCGCTCGACGCTGCCTATACCGACCTGATGGGTCGCGAGGTGGTCGACGAGCGCTTCGGTTTGCTCGGCACGATCGTAGAGATCATGTCGACGCCCGCTAACGATGTTTGGGTTGTTGAGGGCGATCGGTACGGCGAGGTACTGATTCCCGTGATCGAGCAGGTCGTGCTCGATCTTCCCGACACAGGAACAATTTCCGTCCACGTTATGGACGGTCTGATCGATATGGACAAGTAGGGAGGACAACATGCTGATCGAGACCCTTTCGGTCTTTCCCGAGATGTTTGAGCCCGTCATGTCCACATCGATCTTGGGCCGCGCCCGCAAGGCCGGCCTTTTTGATTTTAAGGCGTATAACCTGCGCGACTGGACGCACGACCGCCATCGTACCGTCGATGACGAGCCTTACGGCGGCGGGCAGGGCATGCTCATGAAGGTCGAGCCTATTGCCGAGGCCATCGAGGCCATCAGCTCCGAGGGTCCCAAGCCCACCGTAGTGTTCTTCACCCCCTGTGGCGAGCCCTTTACGCAACATGTGGCCGAGCGCCTGCTCAAAAGTGAGCGCCTGCTGTTTGTGTGCAGCCGCTACGAGGGCGTCGACGAGCGTGCGTATGCGTATGCCGATGAGCGTCTGTCGATCGGCGACTACGTGCTTACGGGTGGCGAACTTCCCGCTATGGTCGTTGCCGATGCCGTCGTACGCCTGATTCCCGGCGCCCTGGGCGACGAGATGAGCAATGTGGACGAGTCGTTCTCGACCGCCGAGGACGGAGGCCTGCTCGAGTACGCGCAGTACACCCGTCCCGCCGAGTTCAACGGCGAGGGCGTGCCTCCGGTGCTCGTGAGTGGCGATCACGCCAAGGTCGATGCCTGGCGTCGCAAGAACGCCATCGAGCGTACCTGTCGTTGGCGTCCCGATCTTATCGAGACGGCACATCTTACGCCCGAGGAGCGCGCGTACGCGCAAGAGAT
>CABUUE010000122.1 GCA_902494685.1 uncultured Collinsella sp. | reverse complement strand
TCGATTCGGGATAATGCGGACGCCGCGGGCATGTCCTTTTCTGAGTTCGTGAGAAGGGCCGCGCTCGAGAAGGCTGAGGACATGGCGGACACCGAGGCCTACAACGAGGCCTTGGGCGGGGTCCGGCTTATAGCCGGATCCCGCTTTTCTATGGCTTTCATTCGTCTGTCTAAAGGTATGAAGCGGTTGACTCGATAGGAATGCGGGCAACGCCCGAAGCGGGCGTCATGGCTGCTCTCAGAGCGCCTGACTCTTTCCCCCGCCGCTACCGTTGCCGCAGCGGCACGTTACGGGCTGATCGGTTCGCTCTAACGTACGCTCCTGCATGCAATATCAATCCCCATACGAAGGGAGTGTCGCATATGTATGCAGCGGCGCAGAACCTTCGGGGGGGGGTATCTCCTAGAGGTGCCCGCCTCCGAGCCCAATCTATCATCGAGTATGTCCTGATCATCGCGGTAATCGGCCTGGTCATCGTGTTGGCGGGACCAGGCGTGGCCGGAGCCATCCGCAACCAGTTCAACCTGGTCGGCAACACGGTGAACAATGGGACGACCGGCGGCACCGAGGGAGGCGCGTCCGGCGGCGGCTCCACAGGCGCCGATTCCGCGACCGTCCAGGCGGCCGTCGCCAAGGAAGCGAAGGACTGGACACTCGACGAGCAGGAGGCGGTTGCCAAAGACCTCGCCAAAAACGGGACTTCGTCTCTCGCCTATGCCAAGGCAAGGGCTGCGATGGACGCTGGGACGAAGTTCTCGGTGAAGCTGACGGACGGCAAGACGCTGACCTACCGAATCATCGGTATCAACCACGACGAACTCGCGGACGGGTCCGGCAAGGCAGGTCTTACATTCTTTACAACATCAACGAATATCTCCTCACGCATGAATCCCGATGGCAAGACTATCGGCGGTTGGGAGAAGTCAGAGCTCCGCGGGAAAATGAACTCGGGTGAAATCTGGAACCTCATGCCCTCAGATTTCCAGTCCAAGGTGAAATCCGTCAGGAAGCTCACGAACAACGTCGACAGCGGTATCGAGAACAAGGACGCCGCCGTGACGGCTACCACCGACAAACTGTTCCTGCTTAGTTATTCGGAAATAGTTGATAACCACGAAGTAACCGAAAATGGCGCTAAATGGCCGCCGAACAGTTGGCTCAGTAAAGAAGGGACTCAGTACGAAGTGTTCAGAACACCCGAGAATAAAAGTCAACTTGGGAATTCTTTGAGTAACGGCGACGCCTTTTGGGAGCGCTCTCTTCGTCCGACCTACTATAATCCGACGGATTTTCTTGATGTCCTTTCAGGAGGTTGGGCATCAAATGCTCAAAACGCAAAATATTCAAAGGTTGTCTGTCCCGCCTGGTGTTTCTAGCTTGTCTTCTAGCTTGTCTAGCGAAAAGCCCGCGCGAAGTCGTGCGGGCTTTTCTTTTGGCAACCGAACGAACGGTTTGAAGTTCGTGGCACAGGTAATCGGGTTGAGGGGAAATGGGGCCATGCAGCGGCTCTCAGAGCACCTGCCACACTCCCCTACGAGCTCCGTTGCCGCAGCGGCAAGACCGGTGCAGAAATCTGAAATAGCCCTACCCTCGAGCCGTATCTACAAACCCTGAGCGAAGGGAGCCGCATATGCATGCAGCGGCAATTAACCTTCGGGGTGGGGTATCTCCTAGAGGTACTCTTCTCCGAGGGCAAAGTGTCATCGAGTACGTCCTGATCATCGCGATCATCGGCCTGGTCATCGTGTTCGCGGGACCCGGCGTGGCGGGAGCCATCCGAAACCAGTTCAACTTGGTCGGCAATACGGTGAACAACGGGACGACCGGCGGCGTAGAGGGAGGCGCGTCCGGTGGAGGCTCCGCCGGGGCCGATTCCGCGACCGTCCAGGCGGCCGTCGCCAAGGACGCGAAGGACTGGACGCTCGAGGAGCAGAAAGCGGTTGCCGAGGACATCGCCTCCAAGGGCGAGGCATCGCCGGCGTACGCCAAGGCAAAGGCCGCGATGGATGCGGGAACGAAGTTCTCGATGAAGCTGACGGACGGACAGACGCTCGAGTACCGTATCATCGGCATCAACCACGACGACTTGGCCGACGGCACCGGCAAGGCGGGACTGACGTTCCTCACCACCTCGACGGATATTTCGTCCCGCATGAACGCCATGAAAACCAGCGATGGCGGATGGGAGGCATCCGAACTCCGTGCGAAGATGAATTCGGGCGAGATCTGGAACCTGATGCCCGCCGATTTCCAATCCAAGGTTAAATCGGTTAGGAAGCTCACGAACAACGTCGGCGGCGGTAACGCGAACAAGAATGCCGCCGTGACGGCTACCTCCGACAAGCTGTTTCTGCTCAGCTACTCCGAGATCGTCCCCACCTCCTATTGGGCTTCCGACTACCCCTGGAGCTCCTCCGAGGGAACCCAGTACGAGGCCTTCAAGGGCAAGGTGATGAATAGCTATTCGGACAACCCTGCCATTGCCAGTGGCAGCTATTGGTGGGAACGTTCGGTGCGTCCGGACCACTCTACGTTCTTCCTCCGTGTCCACGCCGGCGGCGATCCGGCGATCAGTGACAATGCGACGGTCTCGAATTGCGTCCGCCCCGCCTGGTGCTTCTAGCCTCAGCTGTTAAGCCCGCACAGGCTGTGCGGGCTTTTCTTTTGGCAACCAAACGAACGATTCTCGTCTTGAAGCATAGTTGTCGGGTTGAGGTGAAATGGGGTCATACAGCGGCTCTCAGAGCGCCCGCCGCACTCCCCCGCCATTACCCCTGCGGCGTCCTCGTATAGAGCCCATCCCGCTTGGCGTTTCGTTGCAGCAGCCCACTTGTCCACCGATCAAGTGAACTACTGGAATAAATACAGCGACACGCTTGTTCACTATAGTCGCTATATCTGTGTAAATCGCCGCGATAAATACAGCCCGTACTCGGCTGTATACCAGCTACGCGTATGTAGATTCACATCGCGTTAATAAATCGGCTCAAGCGCGTGCAAAACGCGCAAGTAGCCGCAAAAGGCGATTATCGCGTAGGTAGATTTTTGGCACCCTGTTGCTTAATCAAAATTAAGCAATTGCTTAAAACAAAAAAGGTCAGGCACTAGGTGCCTGACCTGCAAACTTCTGGTCGGGACGACTGGATTCGAACCAGCGACCCCTTGACCCCCAGTCAAGTGCGCTACCAAGCTGCGCCACGTCCCGAAGCTTTTGTTTGTTGCTGTGCTCTCGCTCGCAACAGGGAGTATATTAACCCGAAACTTTGCCCTTGTGCAAGAACTTTTTTACAAATTTTGAAGCGAGTCCAAAATTGTATCTGCGAGCTGGGGTTTTGTTAGTACAGGAAGTTCTTGCGTACCCGCCGTGCTCATGATCCAGGCCTTGTTGGTATCGGTTCCAAAGCCCGAATCGGCGCGCGAGACATCGTTGGCGATAATAGCATCGCAGCCCTTGCGGGCCAATTTGCGCTCGGCGTACTCGACAACGTTATCGGTCTCGGCCGCAAAGCCGATCACGCATCGCTCGCCCTTCTGGCGCGAGAGCTCGGCCAAAATATCGACCGTTTCGACCAGTTCGATGCGATCCAAGCGCTCGTTGGCCTTTTTGAGCTTATGGTTGGCAGGGGCTGCGGGGGTGTAGTCAGCGACAGCGGCCGCGCAAATGGCCGCATCGGCCGTTTGGAAGGCGCTCAGCGCCGCCTCCAGCATCTCTGCTGCGGTTTGCACGCGCACGCACTCCACGCCGCGGGGAACATCGAGCGATGTCGGTCCCAACACGAGCGTGACCGCAGCGCCGCGGCGTGCGGCCTCCCCTGCTAGGGCGATGCCCATCTTGCCCGACGACCGGTTGCCAATGAAGCGCACGGGATCGATTGGTTCGTGCGTGGGGCCGGCGGTAATCACGATGCGCTTACCTACCAGGTCTTGAGGCGCGGGGTTGAGCACCTCACAGACAGCCTCGACGATGTCCTCGGGCTCGCTCATGCGCCCCGTGTCTACGTCGCCGCAGGCAAGGTAGCCGCTGCCGGGTCCCACCACATGGACACCGCGGTCGCGCAAAGTGGCCATGTTGGCCTGCGTCGCCGGAGCCTTCCACATGCCGTTATTCATAGCGGGTGCGATCACGATGGGTCGCGGCGTGGCTAGCAGCGTGGTGGAGATGAGGTCGTCGGCGATGCCGTTGGCCATCTTGGCGATGATATTGGCCGTCGCGGGCGCCACGACCACCAGATCGGGCTCCTGCGCCAGCGAAATGTGGTGGATAGGGTCGGAGGGATCGTCGAAGAGGCCCACGGCAACGGGTTCGTTGGTGAGCGCACGGAAGGTGAGCGGGCCCACAAACTCGGTGGCATGCTCGCTCATAACGACCTTGACGCGCGCGCCGCGCTTTTGCAGCAGGCGCACGATATTGCACGACTTATAGGCGGCGATCCCGCCGGTAATGCCCAGCAGGATCGTTTTTCCCTCAAGTTGCATTGAATTGTTGGATGCCGCCGTCATCGTTAGGCTTCTTTGCTCGGGAGTACCAGGAGGCGGTGGCAGTACGGGCAGTGCGTAATCTCGCTACCGTCGTGGTTGAGGTCGCTCATGGACGATGCCTGCAGCGCGGTGTGGCAGACCGTGGGGATGTTGCCCTGGATGGTCTCGACGGCCAGGCCGCGGAACTGCTTGAGCAGACGCTCGTAGTCGGTGAGCACGTCGGCCGGCAGCGTACCGGCAAGTGCGGTGCGCTCCTTAGTGGCGGCGTCAATCTGAGCCTGTAGGTCGGCAGCCTTGGCGCGGGCGGCCTTGGTATCGGCCTTCACGCCCTCCTCGAACTTGGCGATGATTGCCTGCGCGCGGGCCTCGCGGTCGAGCGCCTCCTTATGGGCGATGACGACATCCTTGCGGGTGTGCTCAATCTTG
>CABUUE010000121.1 GCA_902494685.1 uncultured Collinsella sp. | reverse complement strand
CGCGATGCTGTTTAAGCATCGCGCGCTCCTTACGTTCGGCCTTTTTGCCCTTAATGGCCGTGACCACAAAGTAGATGACCGCGGCGGCTACGATTGCGCCCACGCATAGGCCAATCGAGCCCAACATTGCCGAAAATTCCATACCGCGCCACCTCTCTTTTAAACGGGACTTTCAAGATAGCACCTCGATACCCGCCACCACAGCTCCTTCACGTTCGCCGGCCCTTCGGTCTAACGGATGGCGCGGCGGGGAAAAATCAAATCGTCAAACGATTTAGCATTCGCTATTCCGGCTGCATCGCGCCGGCCGTCATCACAAAGAATCGAGCCTCCATGGATACCCTCAACGATCTAAATGAGCGCGTCGACGCCTTCGTCGGCACCAGCTCCTTCGACACGCCTGCCGCGGCAAACGACCAAGCTCCCATCGATGTACCCGCCGAGGTTCACGAGGACATCGTCGCCTCGGTCGATTTCTCCGAGGTCGAGCTCGCAGACGAGTTCACCGAGCCCCAGGTAGCCGTGACCCCCAACGGACTGCTCCCCATGGAGCCGCTGCCCATCGACGGGCGTTTGCGCAAGGCGGCCCTCCGCATGCCCGACGAGATCGAGGAGGCCAGCGGCTTTACGCTCTTCGGCCGTCGTATCAAATCGCTCATCTACACCACCGACGTGGCCGTCATCCGCAACTCCAATGCCGATGCTGTCTTTGCCGTTTACCCCTTCACGCCGCAGCCGGCCATTACGCAGGCGCTGCTGACCGTCGCCGAGTGCCCGGTCTTTGTAGGTGTGGGCGGCGGAACTACGACCGGTAAGCGCTCCGTGCAGATGGCAGCCGTCTCCGAGATGCAGGGCGCGGCGGGCTGCGTGGTCAACTCCCCCGCCACTGCCGAGATGGTCGAGCACATCACCAACATCGCTGACATCCCTGTCATCGCCACGGTTGTACGTTGCGACGATGATGCGCATGCCAAAGTGCGCGCCGGAGCCAAGATTCTCAACATCGCCGCCGGCAAAAACACGCCCCAGGTCCTGCATGAACTGCGCGAGCACTATCCCAACCTGCCGCTCATCGCGCCGGGCGGCAAGACGCCCGAGAGCATCCGTGAGACCATCGCCGCCGGCGCCAACGCCATCATCTGGACACCGCCTTCGGCCCAGCAGCTGCAGACCGACATGATGCAGCGTTATCGCAAGATGAAGGAAGACGCCACACCTGTCATCTCGCGCGACGATGTGCCCATTATCGACCAGGTCGCCGCCGCCGAGGTCAGCCAGGTCGAGAACATGAATCCCGACGTGCCGATTCCCGACGAAGTCATCGAGCGCGTCGCTTCGATCCACGAGCGCGTCGAGGAGCATCGCGCCAACCGCGGCCTTAAGCCATCACTGCACGGCTTCTTCTTCCGCGGAAAGAAACGTTAGCCGCAACAGCAAGGCCCGCCCCACAAACGTGAGGCGGGCCGTTTTCGTTTGAGCAATCACGCAGCGACGTGATGAGCCAAGTTAATCCACGCGCTTGTCGCCCATAAAGAAGAGCGCCACCGTACCAGGCCCGGTATGCGAGCCAATCAGAGTACCGATGTCATTGATCTCAATCTTGCCTTTAAGCTGCGGAACCTGTTCCCCAATCAGCGCCGCAACTGCCTCGGCATCCTCGCGGCACGCCGAGTGCGACATGATGCACTTACCCGAATAATCCGCACCGTCCTGCACGTGTGCCATCATGGTCTTAGCCATCTCGGAAATCGCTCGCTTCTTAGTGCGAATTTTCTCACGTGGCGACAGCTTGCCATCGCAATCGACCGTCATAAGCGGGCAAATCTTAAGCGCCGTGCCGATGATCGCGCTCGCAGCCGAAATGCGACCGCCTCGTAGGTAGCTCGACAGATCGGTCGAGAAGAACCAGTGGTGCAGGTTGAGCTTGTGCTCCTCGATCCAGGCAGCCGTCTCGTCGAGTGAAGCCCCGCTATCGCGCACGTCGGCGGCATATTCCAGCAACAGGCCAAAGCCCGAAGACGCCGCCAGCGAATCGATGACGCGCACCTTGCCGCCCTGGGGATAGCGATCCGCGAGCATCTGCGCCGCAACACAGGCCGATCCATACGTGCCCGAAATACCCGACGACAACGTCAGGTGCAGCACGTCTTTACCCTCGGCAACAAACGGCTCCCAAAACTCCTCGTACTCACCCACGCTCACCTGGGACGTCTTGGGCATGGCGCCCGCGGCAATCTGGGCAAAAAACTTGTCCGGCGTAATCGACTGATACAGATCGTCCGTATAGACAACATCGTCGATCTCGTAATGAAAACACACGACAGGGATATTGCGCGACGCAAAGAACTCACGGGTTCGGTCGGCGGCGGATTCACAGGTCAGGACAAAATCACTCATATGAGGCTCCTTACTCATTGCTGCGCAAATTATCGCACAGTGAGCCTACATACGGTACATATGTCCACTATTTACCAAATCGAACCAATAATAGCGAACATCTTTACCACCATCGTCTCCACCGGCCCCACGCATAAATATCTGAGAAAACACCTTCTGTCGTCTCCACTCAACCGCCATATCTACCTCAACTAAATCGATTTACCAAACCGTTCAGCCGACAATTCATCCGCTGGCGCAAAATCGAAACAAAAGCGGCGCATACTGATAAACGTTTGACGCTGTTTATCAGTTTTACCAACCCCATCGGAAGGTGTTTCATGGTCGCATTCGATCGCAACCCGCAAGACTTTAAGTATCTGCGCCTGCTTTCGAGACAGTTCCCCACCGAACAATCCGCGTTTACCGAGATCATCAATCTCTCGGCCATCCTCAACCTGCCCAAAAGCACCGAGCATTTTATGAGCGACGTGCACGGCGAGTACGAAGCCTTTATGCACATCCTCAACAACTGCTCGGGCGTCGTGCGCGAACATGTCGACGAGATCTTTGGCGACACGCTCTCCTTTGACGAAAAGGGCGAGCTGTGCACGCTCATCTACTACCCGCGCGAGAAGATCGAGCTGGTTCGCAGCCAGCGCGAGGACTCGCCAACCTGGTACAAGACGATGCTTGACCAGCTCATCATGGTCGCACGCTCGCTTTCAAGCCGCTACACGCGCTCCAAGGTGCGTAAGGCCATCCCGCGCGATTACGCCTACATCATCGACGAGTTGTTGCACACGCACCCGGACGAGAACAACTATCGCGTGCGCTATCACGAGCGCATCGTGGAGTCCATCCTGGAGACCGCCAGTGCCGACGACTTTATCGAGTCGCTCGCTTCGCTCATTAAGCGCCTGGCCGTCGACCACCTGCACCTGGTGGGCGACATCTTCGACCGCGGCGGCGGCGCGGCCAAGATTATGGACCGCCTGCTCACCTACCATTCGCTCGACATCCAGTGGGGCAACCACGACCTGCTGTGGATGGGCGCTGCGGCCGGTGAGCCCGCCTGCATCGCCACGGTATTGCGCAACAACCTACGCTACGACAACTACGAGATTCTAGAGAACGACTACGGCATCTCGCTGCGTGAGCTTGTCGCCTTTGCCGATGCCACCTACACCGCCGGCGAGTCCATCACCCCGCTGATCAAGGCCATCAACGTGCTGCTCTTTAAGCTCGAGGGCCAGATTATCCAGCGCCACCCCGAGTTCGATATGACCGATCGCCTGCTACTCGACAAGATCGACCACGACACCGGCACGGTCACGCTCGCCGACGGCAGCGTGTGGCCGCTCACGACCAACGACTTCCCCACCGTCGACCCGGCAGACCCCTACACGCTCACGCCCGAGGAGCAGCACATCATCGACAAGCTCGTGTCCGAGTTTGTCACCGCCGATCACCTGCATCGCCATATCGATTTCCTCTATTCCCATGGCTCGATGTACAAGGTCGCCAACGGCAACCTGCTCTTCCACGGCTGCGTTCCGCTCAACGAAGACGGCACCTTTAGCAGCATGAACTGCTTGGGCACCTGGCACGCTGGCCGCGATTATCTCGATTTTTGCGACCACATCGCCCGCCGCGCCTGGCGCATGGGCGATCGCGACGCTCTCGACTGGATGTGGTACCTGTGGATTGGCTTTAACTCACCCGCCAGCGGACGCCTGGTGCGTACCTTTGAGCGCGCCTATATCGCCGATAAGAGCACCTGGGTCGAGCCGATGGACCCGTACTTTACGCTTACCAAGTCGCCCGCGGTCTGCGATGACATCATGCGCGAGTTTGGCGTCGCGCCCATGGCATGTTCGCCGACCGGCCACATCATCAACGGCCACACGCCCGTTAAAACCACCAAGGGCGAGCAGCCCATCCGCGCCGAGGGCAAGCTGCTGGTCATCGATGGCGGCTTCTGCCGCGCTTACCATCCCAAGACGGGTATCGCCGGCTATACGCTCATCTCGAGCTCGCGCGGCTGCCGCCTCAAGTCGCACCGGGCCTTTACGACGGTAGCCGAGGCACTCACGCGCAACGTGGACATCGAAAGCGAGACCAATCGTTTTGACCAAGCAGACCGTCGCCGCATGGTGAGCGACACCGATACTGGCGCCAAGATCCGCAGCCAAATCCAGGACCTGCGTCAGCTGCTCGATGCATATAGAAACGGTGCTATCGAGGAGCGCGCCTAGCACCACCCGCGGGGATTGGCTAAACTTGCTGAGTTTGTCATCCCCGCGGCGCTTCGGCGCCAGCTTAAGGCAGGTACCATGCAAAAGCTCCTTGCGCAGATCATGAAATTTGGCGTCGTCGGTGTCATTGCCACGGTTATCGACTTTGGCATTATGAATCTGCTCCACTACGGTCTGGGCCTCAACATCCTAATCGCCAACACCAGCGGCTTTATCATCTCACTCATCTTTAACTACCTCGCAAGCATGAAGTACGTGTTTGCGCACAAGGAAGGCATGAGCCGCCGCCGCGAGTTCATCATCTTTGTCGTGCTGTCCGTAATCGGCTT
>CABUUE010000120.1 GCA_902494685.1 uncultured Collinsella sp. | reverse complement strand
GGCGGGCGTGGGCTTTCCGGCCGCCATGCTCGACGCGATGGATATCGAGGACGAGTCGCCCCAAGAGCTCCTAGCCCGAGCCGAACGCGAAGGCCTCGACCTCCGCGACTTTGCCGTCGATGACGACTGCGGAGCGTCTGACGACTGGTGACCCCGGGTCAGTTCATCCTTTTCTTCCTGAGATATAAGAGAAATCCCTTTTTGAACGTCCTTCGGGTTCCAAAAAATAGCCGATCAGTCTTTGTATCTTCCTTGCTGTCAAACTTGATAGCCGTTAGCTCGATCGTACAGATGTAGTCAGCAACTTGGAATAGCCGGTAGGCTCGTGGTGTGGCTTCTCGGTATACGATGACATCCCTTGCTAGAACGTACTCAAGCGCAGAATGAATGACCTCCGTTACAATCGGTTGGCCGTTGTCGTAGTAAATCTTAACGGTGTCGTATCGCTGGAAGAATTCCAGATGGTCGAAAAGTTCAACTGTGAGGTCTCGCCTCATTCTCTCCGCGAGACCGTTTTGGTTGCCGGCGAATTCGCTCATTCGGTATTGCAGACAGAGATAGCGTATGGGGAGATGCTGAATGAACGCGCGAAATGCGCTCAACATGCGCCTTCGCTGCTCCTTGGGAAGATCTTTGTAGTCGCCGTTTCCATTCAGTAGGGGTCCTGCATGAAAAGGCGTATTGGGAAGCGAGGACTGCGACAGGGCGCGCTCGTAGCGGTCAATGCGTTCAACGATTGCATCGTTTTGATCGTGAAAAACGAGGGTGACGAGGTAGTAGTTGGAGACGCCTCCGAGGTCGCCAGATTCGTCAACAAAGACGGAGAGTTCGCTCATGATGAGCCTCCATTTTTGCAAAAAAAATGCCGGGGGTAAGACCCCGGCTCTTGGAGGCCCCTCTTTTGGAGGGAACCGTATTCTTTATACCATGAGATAAGGGGTGCTTTCAAGTAATATTATAATAAGCAAACATATGTTCGTCAAACTACCTGCGAAAAGTCCTTAGCCGTCCAGAGGTGGGTAGAGCGGCTCGTAAATTGCTGACGCAATGGGCCGGCGTTTTCCCGAGAAGTATTTAGTCTTGACTCGCATAAAAAATGCCGGGGGACATCCCCCGGCTTTTTTCATTTCGGTGTCAATTCAAATGTTTTTCAATCCATCCCCTCAATAAGTTGCGGTGAAATAGGGACTGAAATGGCTGTTCAGAGGCCTATTCAATTCCTATTTCACCGCAACTTATGGGTGGGGATGGCTGCGACGCGAGCGTGGCGATGACGGCTTCGTCGCCGGCGTATATTAGGGTGTTGCCGTCGGGGATGATCGTTTGGCCTTCGCGCTTGAGCATCACCACAATAAACGGATGCTTGCCTTGCGGCACATCGCGCAGGCGCTGGCCGGCCAGGCGACCGTGGGGCGTCACGGTGACCTCGCGCAGCGTAACCTCGGCACGCTCTTCAAACGTCGGGGCAGCCATCACCAATAGGTCGCCTTCCTCAATTACGGTATCGCCGTTGGGCAACACCGGGTGCGCACCGTCGCGCAGTACCAGGACCACCAGCATGTCCGTCGCGCTGCCAATATCGGCGAGCGAGCGTCCGGAAAACGGATGGCCCGCGCCCACCTTGAACTTGACAAACGACATGCCGTCCTCGTCGCGGTAATCGTTAAACGTACGGCGCACGTCGCCTTCCGCGTCGATCATATTGAGCTTTTTCGCCACCGCCGGTAGCAGCGAGCCCTGCACCACAATGCTCGACACGGCAATCACAAATACCAGGTCAAACAGGTCGTGACCGCCAGGAACACCGGCCACCACGGTAAAGAGGCTAAACACGACCGAAGCCGCGCCGCGCAGACCCGCCCAGCTTACGAGCGCAACCTGGCGAGGGTTGGTCTTAAAGGGCGCCAACAGCATGCCCACGGCGATGGGGCGGCTCACGAAGAGCATAAACGCCATGAGCGCCAGGCCCGGCAGCAGCATCTGCGGCAGGCGTGCGGGCGTTACGAGCAGGCCGAGCAAGAAGAAGATCGTCATCTCCGCCATTTCGGTGAGGGTGTCAAAGAAGTGCGCCATCTCGACTTTGCCGGTGATGTCGCTGGCACCCAGCACAATGCCGGCCAGGTATACAGCCAAAAAGCCGTTGCCGCCCAGATAGCTTGGTAGCGCGTAGGCGACGATCGCCACGGCGAACAAAAAGATGGTCTGCGCGCCCTCGGCCGTTGCGTGCGCGCGTTCAATCAGGCGGCTCGCCGCCCAGCCGATGGCAAGGCCCAGGCCCGCGCCCAGGATAATCTGCTTGGCCAGCAGTGCGGGAATGTTGATGTCGCCGCCGGCCGCGAGTGTGGCGAGCACGGCGGTGAGCATGTAGGCGACGGGGTCGTTGGAGCCCGATTCGACCTCGAGTAGCGAGTCGGTGCCGCCCCTCAGCGACAGGTTGTGCTCGCGCAGAACGCTAAAGACACTGGCCGCGTCGGTGGATGCCACGACCGAACCCAGCAGCAGGCCGCCGATCCAGTCGAAGCCCAGCACAAAGTGGGCGAACACGCCGGTGATGCCGGCAGTGATGATGACGCCGAGCGTGCTCAGCAGCACCGCCGGCACAGCGACGGGTTTGGCACGGTCGATATTGGTGTTAAAGCCGCCGTAGAACATGATGAACAGCAGCGCCGTGCTGCAGACGGTTTCGGTGAGTGCGTAGTCGCTAAAGTCGATATGCGCCGGGCCGTTGACGCCCAACAGCATGCCGAGCGCGATAAAGATGAGCAAGGTGGGGAAGGGGAGTTTTTTGCCGACGGGCTTGATGGTCAGGCACAGAATAATAACGAGGCCGATAAAGAGAAGGATCTGGTTCATGGATGGTGTCCGCTCCTGGGTGGTTGGCGTGGCACGGTCAGTTGTCTGCGGTTATTTGTACCCAAAGATGGTGGGTTTATGGGGTTGGATTGCGGGCGTGCGCGATATCGTCATAGACGGCTGCCGTCTTTGCCTCTGCTCGGAAACCCTTTCCAGCTTTATTGCAACGGAGTACAATGGGTAACGTTTAAGTTCAACTTGAAGTTTTAGTTGCGGCGCCGGGCTTCGGCCGCAATGCAAGGAGAGGCGTACCATGGCGATCTATGTGACATCTGATGCCCACGGGCACGTGCGTGCGCTTGACGAGGCCCTGTCTAAGATCTCGTTGACGTCCGATGACACGCTGTACGTGCTGGGCGACATGATCGATCGCGGGCCCGATCCGGTCGGTGTTATTAAGCTCGTGCGCTCGCTGCCCAACGCCCGCGTGCTCAAGGGTAATCACGAGCAGATCATGCTCGATGCCATCGTTGGCCAGGATCCGCTCGATGCCGAGACCTGGGATATCAACGGTGGCTGGACGACGCGCGAGCAGCTCAACGACATGGAATTTGAGGCATACGAGGAGCTCGTGCGATGGATGGCCGCGCTGCCGCTCTATGCGGTGGCCGAGACTGAGGAGCGCCCGTATCTGCTGGTACATGCTGGAATCGAGATGAAGGCGGCGCGCGCGTTTTTGCTTGAGCATGGCGTCGATTGTGCCGATGGCGTCGGAGCGGTGGGTGCCGATCGCGAGCTGCTGCAGCAGATGCTCGCGGTGCAGTCGTCCGATGACCTGCTATGGATTCGTCACGGCTATTGGGATGTGCCGACCGGGCTGCTTTCTGCCGAAGGCAAGGGCCCGGTCGTGGTGAGCGGTCACACGCCCACGGTATCGCTTGGGCGCTATTGCGAGGTCGGTGGTCTGGCGGGGCTCGATGAGGAATCGGGACGAGGGCAGATCGTGCGCTTGGGCGGCGAGGACACTGCCGGCGTGCCCGATCGCATCGACATCGACTGCGCCGCCGCCACCGGCTCCGAGTTCGGCCGCGTGGGCATCCTGCGCCTGGACGACGGGGCGGAGTTCTACGCGAATATTCGCCCCGGGGAATAACCTTGTTCCGCCGTTCTACCGAACGGCGGTCACGTTGACGCTGCGCAGCCTCGAAGTGCCCCATCTTGTCGCTCAAACCGTCGCTCGCGTACAGAAGTACGCGTCGCTCCTCTTTCGCGCCAACCTGGGGCACTTCGAGGCTGCTCGCTGTCGGTGCCAAAACATCGACGTTTCTTTTCTTCAAATTGATTCGAATTAGGCGCCGTACGGATTCCGGTCCCTCTCTATGCGTTGGCGGATGCGGCGGTACTCGATAATCAGCAGCACCAGCAGTAGGGCCATGATGGCCAGGTAGCTCACCACGGCGCCCATCAGGCCGAGCAAATTGATCAGAATCACCGGGAGCACCACGCTCACGGCAAAGCAGATCAGGTAGACCTTAGTGACGTCGCCGGCATGGCGTAGCACCGTGATGATGGCGTAGATAAAATCGATGGCCGCAGTGACGCCGCCGGCGACGACCATCAGCAGCGCCAGCGTACGGTAGCGCTCAAAGCTGAGACCGTACATAAAGCTCATGAGGGGAATACCGGGACCTGCCATAAATGCGGCGCACACGCCGGTGATGACCACGATCAGCGCCATAACGGCAACAATAATCAGGTCAAAGCGACGACGCTTGCGAGGATTAGCCCAAATGCTCGACAAGCGCAGGAGCTGCGGTTTATAGACAAATCCAATGCTCAACAGAATAGCCTGGGCTGGAAAAAACAGGGCATTAAAGTACAGCTGGTATTTGTAGGCCAGTGTGCCTTCCATCACAAATTTGGGCATGCTCTCGATAAGGTTGAACAGGAACAATGCACCAAAGAGCGGAGCGCACTGGACAAACAGGTGGCCGACCTCGCGCGGGCTCACGCGGCGCGATTTTTCGGTCTCGAGCAGGGCGAGCGGCGCGGTGACCAGCACGAGCGAGGCGATCGCGGCGATGCCCATGGCCATGGCCGCGATGGGCATGCTGCGCGTGAGGAACAGCGCCACGCTGAAGACCGCCATGACGCCGGCGGAACGTAGTGTTTGGCTCATGCCAGCCAGGTAGAGCTTGTCGGCCTGCTGCAGGCGGCCTTCGT
>CABUUE010000119.1 GCA_902494685.1 uncultured Collinsella sp. | reverse complement strand
CGAGCATTGCCCTGCAGCGTGGCGAGAACAACGACACGCGTTGGGCGCCGCCGGTGTTCGACGTGGACGGCGTGCGCATCGCTGTGGTGTTTGACCTGGATCGCGAGCTCGAGATGCTGCCGACCGGCGTCGACCTCATTGCCTATTTCCAGTTTAATGCGTTTGACATGACCGATCGCGAGACCGCCGCCGTCGCCGCCGTGCGCAGCGGTGCCTACCGCAAGATCGCCTCCAAGCGCAGCGTATGGTTTGCCTGCATGGCTCCGGTCGGCGCCTATGACGAGTCGGTGTATACCGGCGGGTCGTTTGTGCTCGACGATTGCGGTCGCGTGGTGGCCCAGGCGCCGTGTTTTGAGGAGAGCCTGCTGGTTCAGGAGATTCAACGCGGCGTGATGCTCGATGCCCTGGAGGACCACGAGCTGCCCGAGTTTCGCTCCGAGGAATGGCTGTGGCAGGCGCTGGTGCTTGCCGTGCGCGACAATGCTCGCGCTCGCGGTGCGTCGCGTGCCGTGGTGGCGCTCGAGGGCGATCTGCCGTCGTCCCTGTTGGCGGCGCTCGCCGTCGACGCCTTGGGTCCGCGTAATGTGATTGGCCTGGTGCTGGGGCGCAATCGCATCTTTACGCCGGCGCAGGAGGAGGCAGAGGCCGCCCGCTGTTCTGCTGTGCGCTCAATCGCCGAGCGCTTGCACATTCGCACCGTCGAGCGCGATGCGCCGGATGCGACGCGCGTGCTCGACCGCGACATGTCGGCGGGCGATGCCGAACGCCTGCGTTCGCGCGCGCTGGGCCTGATGCTCGAGGATACGGCGCTCGAGCTGGGCGCCATGGCGTTGAGCCCGCTTTCCAAGACTGAGTACGCACTGGCGGCGCCCGCGCTGTCCGGCGGCTATCAGGGCGACTTTGCGCCCTTTGGCGATGTGTATCTGTCGACGCTCGAGTTTGTGGCACGCGTGCGCAACCGTGCCTCGGCCGTGGTGCCCCAAGAGCTCGTGACGCTCAACGCGGTAGAGGATTGCATGGATCGCGTGCTGGCGCAGGCACTCTCGATGCTCGCCGGCCCGGTTGATATGCTCGATCGTGCGGCGCAGCTGCTGGGCGGGCTTGAGCCGGGCGAGGTCGATGGTGCGCTCGAGTCGCACGTGGACCGCAACCGTCCCTTTGACGACATCCCGATGGCCGCCGCCAAGCCCGAGGCCTGCTCGCTGCTGCTGATGCTCGTGCGCCAGGGTGAGGCTGCCCGTCGCATGCTACCGACGGCGCCGATCGTTTCGGCCCGTTCGTTTGCCGAGCGCGCCTGGCCGTACATGCTTGCGTGGTCCGATCTGGGGCTCAACGGTAAGGAGCGCATGACGGTTGATTCTCTGGCACGCGCCGAAGTGCGCCGCTTTGCCGACGACGATACGAGTGACCGTATGCGCGGCGAGATGATGGGCATATTGGGCGAGCTGTTGGGTATTTCGCCCGAGCAGATGGAAGAGCTGCGCTCCGAGGACGGTCAGCGTCGTCTGCACGAGGGCATGAAGCGGTTTGAGGGCGAGGTCCAGGACGCCATTGATAAGATGATGGGCGGTCAGGGCGGACCGCAGGGTGGGCCCCAGGACACGCCGATGCCGCATCCGCCGGTGGATCCGAGGCAGTTTCCGTTCTTCTCGCAGAACTAAAAATGTTACGCGGTTTTACCAAACCGCGTAACGAGTCGACGCTGCGCGAGCCCCTGCCGGGCAATCTGCCGCTCAAACCGTCGCTTGCGTACAGAAGTACGCGGCGCTCCTCTTTCGCGACACCTTGCCACGGCAGGGACTCGCTCGCTGACTTATGCTCAACCTATGGTTCAACCTTGCTTGCTAGATACGGTCACTGTTGTGTTATTCTAGAACAGACGTTCGTGAATGATGCGCGGGGCCTTGCCTTGCGCTGTGCTTGTGGTGAGGGGAGGTTGGCTTGGTCATTTTGGGTATCGATCCCGGTTTGGCCCATACGGGCTGGGGGATTATCGAGGAACGACGTGGCGAGGTTCGCTGCCGTGCCTACGGTTGTATCGAGACCAGTGCGGGCAGCCCGCTCGCGGTGCGCCTGTCGCATATCGCCCACGACCTCAAGGGCGTCGTCGAACGCTACCGTCCCGATACCGCGGCTATCGAGAGCATTTACTTTGGCGCTAACGTCCGCTCGGCCATCCCCACGGCGCATGCCCGCGGTGCCGCGCTCGTGGCGCTTTCGGAGTGCGCGCTCGAGATTGGCGAATACACGCCCATGCAGATTAAGCAGGCCGTGGTGGGCACGGGTGCCGCAGACAAGCGGCAGGTTGCCTACATGGTGCGCACGCTCACTCAGCTTGATCACGACCCACACCCAGACCATGCCGCCGATGCCCTGGCTTGCGCCATCTGTCACGTTAACCTTAGCCGTACCCGGGCGCTTACCGGCGGCGAGTTCTATCAACAGAGAGGAACCGGATACTGATGATCTCTCAGCTCCATGGAACGCTTGTCGAGGCCACGATGAGCTCGGCCGTCGTCGATGTATCGGGCGTGGGCTTTGAGCTCGGTATTTCGGGCAGCACTGCCGCCACGCTGCCTACGCCCGGCGGCGAGGTTCGCCTCTATACCCGTATGCAGGTGCGCGAGGACGCCATGACGCTCTTTGGCTTTGCCTCCAAGGACGAGCGCACGATGTTCGATCGGCTCGTTTCCGTCTCGGGCGTCGGTCCGCGTCTGGCACTTGCCGTGCTTTCCACTTATACCGTGGGACAGCTGTATTCCCTGGTGATGGCCGAGGACGACAAGGGCATGGCCAAGGTGCCCGGCGTGGGCAAAAAGACCGCCCAGCGCCTCATTCTGGAGCTCAAGAGTACCTTTGCCAAGGACAAGGGCTTTGTTCCGGTCGACGTAATCCCCGGTCAGGTTGCGATGCCGGTCCCCGCCGCCACTCCCTCGGCGATCGATGATGCCCGCGCGGCGCTCCTTTCCATGGGCTTTAGCCCGCAGGAGACCGAGGTTGCCCTGAGCGGGTATGATGGGCAGGATATGCGTGTCGAGGACCTGCTCGGCGCGGCGCTTAAGCGACTCGGAATGGATGCGTGATGTGGGAAGCCGATGACTCTCAGGACCTGTGGGCGACGCCCGGCAACTCGCCGGCGGCATCCATGGCGCACGGTGAGCGCATGGTGGGCTCGGAACTGACACCCGAAGACCTCGATGTCGACCGTACCCTGCGTCCCCAGCGCCTAGACGACTACTGCGGTCAGGAGCATATCAAACAGAGCCTGCGCGTGCTGATCGAGGCGGCGCAGAGCCGTGGCGAGACGCTCGATCACGTGATCTTCTCGGGTCCTCCGGGCCTGGGCAAGACCACGCTGGCTACCGTTATCGCCAACGAGCTGGGCGCTCAGATCAAGACGACGAGTGGTCCGGCTATCGCGCGTACCGGTGACTTGGCAGCCATCCTGACTAACCTGCAGCCGGGTGACGTGCTGTTTATCGACGAGATCCACCGTCTTAACCGTTCGGTCGAGGAAGTCCTGTATCCCGCTATGGAGGACTTTGCGCTCGACATCGTGATCGGTAAAGGCCCGGCCGCTCGCTCGATTCGCCTAGATATTCCCAAGTTTACGCTGGTGGCGGCAACGACCCGTTCGGGTATGCTGACCGGCCCGTTGCGCGACCGCTTTGGCATTTCGTATCGCCTGGACTACTACACGGTCGAGGAGCTTGCTCAGATCGTGACGCGCTCGGCGACCATCTTGGGCGTGACGATAGACCATCCGAGCGCGCTCGAGATCGGCTCGCGCTCGCGTGGCACGCCGCGCTTGGCCAACCGTCTGCTCAAGCGTGTGCGCGACTATGCGCAGGTGCGCGGCAACGGTCCTATTGAGCTTGATATTTGCCGTCAGGCGCTCGAGTTTTTCGAGATTGATGAGCTTGGTCTGGACTGGATGGATATTCGCATCTTGGAGACGCTTGCCAAGACGTTCTCCGGCCGTGCCGTGGGTCTGACGACCCTTGCCAGCGCGGTGGGCGAGGACCCGGGTACGCTCGAGGATGTTTATGAGCCCTATCTGCTGCAGTGCGGCTTGATGATTCGCACGCCCCAGGGTCGCCAGGCAACGCTTCGCACCTTTGAGCACTTGGGCATCGAGCCAGCCGTTTAGAGGCGGGTTTGTTTTGGCTGGTCTGTAGGCTATCGCTGAGCATTGGATAAACATATCGCCATTCATCGGTTACGGGTGTTTTACCATTGCGCGCCCGTGCTATGCTGAATTGGTCTTTTTCTCATCCGGTAACGAAAGGACCGCCCATGCCTACTGACATCGAAATCGCACGTTCCGTCACGCCGCTGCCCATTACCGAGGTGGCTAAGAACGCCGGCGTCGACGTAAAGCACCTGATTCCGTACGGCTTCGACAAGGCTAAGGTTGACTATTCGCTGCTCAACGAGCCGACCAATCACCAGGCCAAGCTCGTCCTCGTGACCGCCATCAACCCCACGCCCGCCGGCGAGGGCAAGACCACCACGACCATCGGTCTGGCCGATGGCCTGCGCCGTCGCGGCGTCAAGAGCGCTGTGGCCCTGCGTGAGCCTTCGCTCGGCCCCGTCTTTGGCGTAAAGGGCGGTGCCGCCGGCGGCGGTTGGGCCCAGGTCATCCCCATGGAGGACATCAACCTGCACTTTACCGGCGACTTCCACGCTATCGGTGCCGCCAATAACCTGCTGGCCGCCATGCTCGACAACCATATTCAGCAGGGCAACCAGCTCGGTATCGACGTTAAGCGCATTACTTGGAAGCGCGTCGTCGACATGAACGACCGTCAGCTGCGCCATGTTATCGACGGCATTGGCGGCAAGGCTCAGGGCGTGCCGCGCGAGGACGGCTTCGATATCACTGTTGCCTCCGAGGTCATGGCAATCCTGTGCCTGTCCACGAGCATCAACGACCTCAAGGAGCGCTTGGGCGAGATCGTCGTCGGCTACAGCTATGCCGGCGAGCCCGTCCGCGCCCGCGACCTCAAGGCTCAGG
>CABUUE010000118.1 GCA_902494685.1 uncultured Collinsella sp. | reverse complement strand
CGTGCCGCCCCAAACGGGGCGGCACGTTTTGTTTTCATCAGATAACTCGCTGAAGTACGGTGACGAAGGCGCAAGGCCGGGAGGGGTTATCAAAGCCGACATCCCGCAGCCGCGAAGCGGCGAGGACGTCGGCGTGATAACCCCGCAGGCCTTGCGTCGGCGGGAAGGAACCTACTTCACGACCAAAATGTCGCAGTCGGTGTTGCGTAGCAGGAACGTCGAAATCGAACCCAGGAGCGCATACTTGATCGAGGACAGGCCGCGTGCGCCGCAGAGTACCAGGTCGGGCTTGACCACGTCGAGCATCTCGTCTTTGAGCGTCTCGCGAATACGGCCGGCGCGAATCATGACCTCGACCTCGGGAATGTCGGGATTGGCCTTGGCCTCTTCGAGCTGCTTGGCGATGGAGTTCTTAAATGCCTCCTCCAGTCCGTTGACCAGATCGACCGGATAGGAACCAGCGCTCTCGAGTGCCGTGGAATCGATAACGTGGCCGATGATTAGCTTGGCGCCGTTGTTCGCGGCGACCTTGATGGCGCGTGCGAGCACAAAATCCTGCTGCTCAGTACCGTCGAGTGAAACAAATACCTTGGTGTAACCCTCGTTCATGGTTTCCTCCTTGGTCTATCGCACGGGCGTGGGGCTCGTGCATCGGGCGGGCGCGGATGCGCGGCCGCCGGACACTTTATCTTGTTGCAGTTATACCCAAGGATTTGGGTTTGACCGCTCGCAATTCTGTGAACGGGCGAGTTTTTTGGTAAGGGTAGGCGCAGGCGCGTCGCCAACGGTTGATAATGGGACATCGCCCGCACCGTCCGCAGAACAATATCGGCGGGTGTCTAACGAGGGGGTCCCTTTGGATATCATTGAGCTTCTAAAATCTGCCTTCATGGGCCTGGTCGAGGGCATCACCGAATGGCTGCCTGTTTCGTCGACCGGTCACATGATCTTGGTGGACGAGTTCGTCAAGATGAACGTGAGCGAGACGTTCTGGAATATGTTCCTGGTCGTGATTCAGCTTGGCGCCATTTTGGCCGTCTGCGTTTTGTTCTTCTACGACCTCAACCCGTTTTCTCCCAGCAAGGGCAAGGAGGGCCGTCGCGACACCTGGGTGCTATGGGGCAAGATTGTGCTCGGCTGCATTCCCGCCGCGGCGATCGGTCTGCCGCTCAACGACTGGATGGAGGAGCATTTCTACAATGCTCCCGTCGTGGCGCTGGCGCTCATTGTGTACGGCGTGCTGTTTATCGTGATCGAGAACTGGCGCTCGAACAAGCGCGACCAGGCTGCTCTTGCCGGTTCGTTTGGTTCGCGTGCCGTGGTGGTGGGCGGACGCCCCGCCGGCGCGCATTTTGCCGCGCCCGCTGCGGCTGCCGCTTCAGACGATGACGATAACCTTGACTTTGGCTCCATCACTACGCTCGAGGATCTGAGCTGGAAGACCGCGCTGGGTATCGGTTGCTTCCAGGTGCTTTCGCTGATTCCGGGCACATCGCGCTCCGGCTCCACCATCATCGGCGGCCTGCTACTGGGCTGCACGCGCTCGGTGGCGTCTAAGTTCACGTTCTTCCTAGCCATTCCCGTCATGTTTGGTGCGAGTGCGCTCAAGCTGGTCAAGTACTTTATTAAGGGCGGCACGTTCGGCACCAACGAAATCGCCATCCTGGGCGTGGGCTGCGTCGTCGCCTTTGTGGTGTCGCTCATTGCCATCAAGTGGCTTATGGGCTTCGTGCGCCGTCACGACTTCAAGTGCTTCGGCGTCTACCGCATCATCCTGGGCATCGTGGTGCTCGCGTACTTCTTTGTCCTGGAGCCTATGCTCGGCTTGTAACTTGGTTGACGCTGCGCGGCGGCCATGACATCGGCGGTTTCGTGATTGTCAATAGATTGGTGCAAAGCAACCTGACCCCAATGCACCAAATTCGCTGGGGCGGGCCTGACGGTGGCGCACGGAGTCGTGGTGTGATTTGCGTCGGTGTCCGCGCGGCTCGGTATACTGGTACGGCTCAAACTATGGCGCCGCCCGCAGGCGCGCCGTCCGTCAGATGAGGAGTCGCCCATGACCCAGCCCCTGCCCTGGGAAAAGAACGCCGCGGTACCCGTACCGCCCGCGCCGGAACCCGTGCCGCTCGATGCATACACCGCCCCTGCTGCGCCGGAGCCCGAGCTCGTTCCGCTCGACATCTACGACGCTCCCGCGCCGGCGCCCAAGCCCGCCAAACCGCTCGTCGACATCGACAGCCTTAATCCCGCCCAGCGCGAGGCGGTCCTGTCCACCGAGGGCCCGTTGCTGGTGCTCGCCGGCGCCGGCTCGGGCAAGACCCGCGTCTTGACCTTCCGCATCGCACATATGCTCGGCGACCTGGGTGTTAAGCCTTGGCAGGTTCTTGCCATTACGTTTACCAACAAGGCCGCGGCAGAGATGCGCGAGCGTCTGGCGGCACTCATTCCCAGCGGCACCCGTGGCATGTGGGTGTGCACCTTCCATGCTATGTGCGTGCGCATGCTGCGCGAGGACGCCGACCTGTTGGGCTACACCGGCCAGTTCACCATCTACGATGACGATGACTCAAAGCGCATGGTGCGCGACATTATGCAGGCGCTCGGCATCGAGCAAAAGCAGTTCCCCATCAACATGATCCGCAGCAAGATTAGCTCGGCCAAAAACGCCATGATCGGCCCCGAGGACATGCTCAAGAGTGCCGATAGCCCCAACGACAAAAAGGCCGCGCAGGTCTACCTAGAGCTGGAGCGCCGCCTGCGCGCCGCCAATGCGATGGACTTTGACGACCTGCTCGTGCGCGCGCTCGAGCTGCTGCGCACCCGTCCCGAGGTGCTCGATAAGTACCAAGAGCGCTTCCGCTACATTAGCGTCGACGAGTATCAGGACACCAACCACGTCCAGTACGAAATCGCCAACCTGCTGGCCGCTAAGTACCAAAACCTCATGGTCGTGGGCGACGATGACCAGTCCATTTACAGCTGGCGTGGCGCCGACATCACCAACATCCTGGACTTTGAGAAGGACTTTAAAAACTGCAAGACCGTCAAGCTGGAGCAGAACTATCGCTCTACGGGTCACATCCTGAGCGCCGCCAACGCCGTGGTGCGCCACAACTCGCAGCGCAAGGACAAGCGCCTGTTTACGGCCGAGGGCGATGGCGAGAAGATCCAGGCCTTCCAGGCGAGCGACGAGCGCGACGAGGGTCGCTGGATTGCCGGCGAGATCGAGAAACTGCATGCCAAAGGCACGAGCTACGACGACATCGCCGTGTTCTATCGCACCAACGCCCAGTCGCGTATCCTCGAAGATATGTTCCTGCGCGCGGGCGTGCCCTACAAGATCGTGGGCGGCACGCGATTCTTCGACCGTGCCGAGATCCGCGACGTCATGGCCTACCTTAAGATGATCGTGAACCCGGCCGACGAGATGAGCGTCAAGCGCGTCATCAACACACCTCGCCGCGGCATCGGTTCCACCTCGATCCAAAAGATCGAGCAGCTGGCGCGCGACAACCGCTGCTCGTTCTTCCAGGCTTGCGAGATCGCGTGTGCCGAAACCGGCATGTTTAGCGCCAAGGTGCGCAACGGCCTGTCGAGCTTTGTGTCGCTGGTGCGCGAGGGTCGCCGCATGGACGGCGAGCTCAAGGACGTTGTCGAGATGATCGTCGATAAGACGGGCTTGCTGCAGGCGTTTCGCGCCGAGGGCACCATGGAGTCCGAGAGCCGCGCCGAGAACATCCAGGAATTCCTGGGCGTCGCTGCCGAATTTGAGGAGACGCACGAGGACATCGAGGGTACGCTCGAGAGCTTGGAAGAGCTGCGCGCAGCCGGTGTTGCCGACGTGCCTGCCGGCGCCGAGCCCGAGCCCGTCGTGGTGAGCGCGCCTGCGCCCGAACCGGGGCCATCTGCCCCGGCATCCTCGTTTGAGGCACTCGTCGGCGCGCGCGATGCCGCGGGCTCCAATCCGCTCGATAGCCTGGCTGCTCCGGCGCTGTCTCCGCAGGATGCCCTGGCTGCTGCCATCGCGGGCAACGCGTATGCCGCGCCGACGGAGATGCCGGCGGGTGCCGTGCATGCCGACGAGATTGAGCGCACCTACGGTCCGCTCACCTGTAAGGCGCTGCCGGCACTCATGGAGTGGCTGGCCCTGCGCTCCGACTTGGATTCCCTGGCCGGCGAGACGCATGCCATCACCATGATGACCATCCACTCCGCCAAGGGCCTGGAGTTCCCTGCGGTGTTCGTGGCCGGCATGGAGGAGGGCATCTTCCCGCACGTGCACGACTTTGGCGGCAGCGATGACCCGGGCAAGCTCGAGGAGGAGCGTCGCCTGGCCTACGTTGCCATCACGCGCGCCCGTAAGCGCCTGTTCCTGACCTATGCGGCCACGCGTCGCACCTACGGCTCGACCTCTGCCAACCCGCGCTCGCGCTTCCTCAACGAGATTCCGTTTGAGGATATCGAGTTTAGCGGTATCGGTTCTGCCGGTTTTGAAGGCACGGGTTGGGAGAAGCGCGGCGACCGTCACGGCACCTTTGGCTCGGGCATGGGTTCGGATATGTATGGCGGCAAGGTGTTTGGTTCGCATACGCGCTCGACCGGCGGTTCCGGTTCGCGCGGCGGATCGAGCTTTGACGATTTCTTTGGTGGCAGCAGCTACGGGACCGAGCGCCATCGTGGGGTCTCGCCCGACGCTGGCCGTGTTGCCTCGACCTTTGGCTCGGGCGCACCGCGAGCCAAAAAGCCCTCGTCCAAGGTGTCCCCGACGGTGGAGCGCAAGGTCGATCGCGCCAGCGCATCGCAGGACTTTGCCGCAGGCGATACCGTGAGCCACAAGACCTTTGGCACGGGTACCGTGATCTCGGTCGCTGGAGACATGATCGAGGTCCAGTTCGAAAAGACCGGCCAGACCAAAAAGCTGATGAAGGGTTTTGCACCGATCGTCAAGCTGTCGTGATCCCGGCGGACCTGGGCGGGCGTATGGGGCAACATCGCCTGCTCGGGCAGTCCTGCTCGCACGGAGAGCACATTAAGTGCTCTCCGGCTCGTGCGGAACTCGCGATCGATGTTGCCCCAT
>CABUUE010000117.1 GCA_902494685.1 uncultured Collinsella sp. | reverse complement strand
TGGTCACGAGTACCCAACCAAAAATGAGGCCGGCAGCGCCCGCGTAGCAGCCCTGCACCCAGTTCATGTGCATAAAGCCGAAGACCGCCGCCTGCAGCACGATTGCCGCGGCGACGCCCCAGGTACTCGGGGCCGCCCAGGGCACTATGGCGCCGTCCTGCGCGTTCGCGCGGCGCCGGCGCTTCCAGAACGAACGGCACTGTGGATTAAACGCACGCAGCGAAAACTCAAAGATGATGCCGCGCACCAGGAGCTCTTCGCAAAACGGAGCGCCGAGCACTGTGGTCAAGACAGCAAGAAGGCTGGTATCGCCCATGCCCGTCTCCTCGACGAGCTCGCTATAGTCTGCCGCGACCTCGGGCAGCAGCGACAGTACGCCGTCGCATAGGTAGCTAATGACCACCTGCATGGATAGGCCGATCACGACAACGCAGGCAATGCGCTTCCATGCCGCGCCTGCTCCCCCGCCGAGTGGGCGTTCGCCTTGCCGGCGCGCCATGAAGGAGCGGGGCCACAGATAGCGCCACCACAGCAGCGCCATCAAAAATGACGCCGTCTGAGCGGCAGCCTGGAACCATTGGATATCGAGATTGTCGATCGGATAGCCCGTCAGCACCGACACGGCATCGAGAACTGAAAACAGAACCATGCTCAGGGCAATATCGGCAGCAACAACACCAAAACAGGCAAGCGCCCAAATCATCTCATTGAGCATGCCAACCTCCTCAAAACCCGGCACTTAGGGACGTTCCTTAACTGCCGGCAGAGACGATATGAGCAGGACATAAAAACATTGAGAGCCCCTGCTGCATGAAAGACCGCGGATTAGGCCGACAATGGTGTGTGTCTAATCCAACCGCGGCGGCCACGCCGCATTCATGGAAGGGGCTCCCATGCTCGATACTACCACCTTCATCGGCCTCGACGTCCACGCCCGCTCGATAAAGGCCGTCTCCCTCGACGTCATGACCGGGGAGGTGCGCTGCGCGACCTTCGGCTACGACGCCGGGGCAGTCGCGGAGTGGGTGCGGTCCGTGGACCCCAGGGCCAGGTGCGTGTACGAGTCCGGGGTCACGGGCTTCGACCTGCAGAAGAGGCTTTCCGGCCTGGGGGTCGACTGCGTGGTCGGCGCCGTCTCGAAGATGATCAAGCCCAGCGCGGACAGGCGCAGGAAGAACGACCGCAACGACGCCGAGTTCCTCGCCCGCATGCTGTCGGTCGGCAACGTGGTCGAGGTGTGGGTCCCCGACGACGAGTGCGAGGCCGCCCGCGACCTGACCAGGGCGCTCGAGGACGCGAGGGACGACCTCTCGCGCTCGAAGCAGCGGCTCTCCAAGTTCCTGCTCAGGCACGGGCTCGCCTTCGACGAGAGGACGCCCACCGGCCGCAGGAAGGGCAACTGGACCCGGGCGCACTGGTCCTGGATCGAGTCGATTAGGTTCGCGGAGGGGGCCGACAACGACGTGCTCGCCTACTACGTCGACGCGGTCAGGCGGGCGGCGGAGGAGAAGGCGCGGCTCGAGGGGCTCGTCGAGGCCGAGGCCCGCAAGCCCAGGTGGAGGAGGAGGGTCGACTCCCTCCGCTGCCTCAAGGGCGTAGACACCGCGTCCGCCGCCGACCTCGTGTTCGAGGCCGGCGAGTTCTCGAGGTTCGGGAACGCCCGGTCGTTCGCGGCGTGGGTCGGCCTGACGCCCTCCGAGCACTCCAGCGGGGAGAGCGACCGCAGGGGCGCGATCACCAAGGCCGGCAACAAGCACCTGAGGAAGACGCTGGTCGAGGCCGCGTGGCACTACCTGACGTGCTCGGGGCGGCCGAAGGACCTCGCCAAGGGCCAGGCCCCGGACCGGGTCGCCCGGAGGCATGCCGCCAAGGGCGTGCGGAGGCTGGTCGAGAGGCGGGAGGCGCTGCTCGCGCGCGGGGTCCACGGCAACAAGGCGAACGTGGCCACGGCGCGCGAGCTCGCCTGCTGGGTATGGGCGGTCGGCCTCATGGCCGAGGAGGCGTAGGGGGGGGCGGTCCCCCGCACATAAGCCGATCACCCCGGAAGCGGTTCGATCCGAAGCCGTTGAGGCGAACCTCAGGTCCCTTTTCTGCGAGCGCACAGGGCGCCACACGCGTGCACAGACTGTCGGTTCGACGTAGAAGCCTCAGCCGTAGCAACGGATTGCCCAGCGAGAGATCGCCGCGGGCGGATATTAAACTGCAAAGACGAGCGTCGGTAAGACACGCCGAGGTCGCCGCGGACGGGCTGATATAGGGAGAGGGCCTGACCCCATATCGTTGGGGCCAGGCCCGATTTTGCCTCTTGACAATGTCCTGCTCATATTAAAAGGAACGTCCCCAAGTGCCGGCAGTTTGGGACGGTCATTGTTGACGAGAATCGGGCGCAGCGCCAAAGGCCCCGTTGGGCGAAATGTCGAACGGGAAGGTGCCGCAGCGATTGAACGCGGCGATAAACATGCGGATGGCGTTGGACGGCGTGGTGCCCACGAGCTGGGTTGCCGCCGCGAAGGCCGCCTTTTCCTCGGGCAAGACCTTCGCGACAACCGGGGTCATGTGTTCTGCCATGGCGCTTCCTTTTTGAAACGACGGTGATGCGGATAGATGCGGGCCACGCGGCTGGGCGACGGGCTGTGAAGGCAACCCGATTGGCCCGCATCTGGAGTTTGTTTCTACGGCGTTGGTATTACTTGGTATTCCTAAGTATTACCCCGCAGATAGAATACCATACCCGGCCCTATGGAGACGGAGAAAAACGGATCATTTTGTTGCTGGGTAAGTATTTAGAGCGTGATGATGTCCGAGATATTGAGGGCCCGAGCGTCAGCGGAATCGTGCGTGGCAAGCAACAGCATACGGCCGTCGAGCAAGTCGAGCACGGCCTCGGCGCATGCGTCGCGCGCAGCGGTATCTAGACCGGTAAAGGGCTCGTCCAGAATCACCGCGTCGCCTGGGCACAGCAGGGCTCGGGCAATCTCGACGCGACGGCGCTGCCCGCCCGAGAGCTCGGCCACACGAGCATGTACATCGACCCCCGGCACCAGCAGGCGCAACAGGGCTGCGGCACTCGAGGCATCCACGCGCGCGTCGGCGCACACCAGCACGTTATCCAAAGCCGAGGCGCCCTCTACCAGGCGCACATCCTGAAACACCATGGAGCACGGCGCGCACTCGCCCGCCGCCAGCGCAAGCAGCGTCGACTTGCCCACGCCCGAAGCGCCCATCACGCAGGTGCGCCCACCAGCAGAAACGCGAAGTACCAGTCCATCGAGCGCCGGCGCCCAGGGCGCTCGGTCGCCCACGGCGAGCGCAAGCTCCGCAGCAGCCCTGCCGCCAGCAGAGCCGCCCGCACGTCCGCGACTACCACACCCATGCGCCCGCACGGCAGCGCGCCACGCTACGGGCCCCGAAACCCGCAGCAGCCACACCAGCACACGCTCGCACGCCCACGAGGCGGCAACGACCAGCACGGTCCACGCCAGCAGGTCAGCCGTCTCGATGAGCAGCTTCGCCTGATAGATGCGTTCGCCCACGGTGCCCGTCGCCATGCCGATGAGCTCCGCCGCCACGCCGGCCTTCCAGCTCATGCCAATCACGGCGCGGGAACACGAAAGCACAAACGGCAGGACCTCGCGCCAGGTGTGGGCGCAAAACAGACGCCAACCCCGCACGCCATGCAGACGAAACATCTGCTCCAGTGGCTTATCCGCTTGCGTCAAACCCTCAACCAGCGAAAAATACACGCCCGGCAGCGCCATCAAAAAGACCGCCGCAATGCTCACGCGCGCCGACCCCAACCAAATGAGCAGCAGGACCACCACGCAGGCAACCGGTGTCGCCTTAACAAACGAAAGCGCCGGCGCCACCAGGCGGGCAAACGTTCGCGACCGCACCGAGGCCCCCGCCAGCACACCGCCGCACACCGCGGCAAGCGCCAAACCGCCTAGAATCCGCGCACCCGAGCCCGCCAGAATCGCCCACGTGGCGGCATCGCACACCAGCCGTAGCAACGCCACCACAACAGCGCCCGGCCCCGGCAAAATCAACGGCTGCGCCACCAGCGCCGCCGCGAAGACCCACACGGCAAGCCAAAAGGCGGCAACGGCACCTGCTGCCGCCACCGCCTTCATACGCTCTGCCATTTGTCGAGCAAACGCACGCACGGGCTACTCCATGTAGTAGAAATCGTCAGCCGGGAGCTTTCCGCCCACGGCGCTCGCGTCCGCATCGGCCAGCACCTGCAGGTACCCACCGAGCGCCGCCTTCATATCCTTCCCCGTCTGGCACACGAGCATGCACCCGGGAATCGCCTTTTCGGCAATCGCGGCGTTATCGACGATACCCGCATCGACCACGGCCTGAGCCCAGTCCGCCGGCGCCGCGTTCACGGCCTCAACGCTCGCAACATGGCAGCTCAGGAATTCCGCCACGACCTCGGGATGCTCCTCGGCAAAGGCACGGCGCACCACGGTCACGCCCGTCAGCAGGCGCGAACCCGTGTCACCTGCCAGCTCATCCCACACATCGGTCAGACTTACCGGAGCCGACAGCCTGCCTTCGCTCTTTGCGATGGCAGCGGTCTTGAACGGCTCGGGCAGCACGCCCACGGCAGAAGGATCGGCAAGCAGGGCCGACAGCACCTCGGTGGGCTCGCTCTTAAACTCAAGCGCCACCTGGCCGGCCAGGCCCGCGCGCCCCAGCAGGTAGTTCATGACGTACTCCGGCGTGGTGCCCTTGCCCGTCATATAGACGGTATGGCCCGCCAAATCGCCAAACGAGGTCACACTCGCGTCGCCCGTCACAACGTTCAGCACGCCCAGCGTGTTGATGTCGATGACCTGCACCGCGCCCTCAGTCTTGTTATAGAGCACGCTCGCCACGTTGGCGGGCACCAGGGCAATGTCGATATCGCCCTGAATGACCTTGGGCACAATCTCATCGGCGGCAGTATTGATCGCAAAGTCGAACTCATTGTCCGTCTCGCCATCGACTGCCCGGTCCATAAACTGCACCAGACCAATCGAGGTCGGCCCCTTGAGCGAGGCGACGCGCACCTCGACCGGCTCTGCAGCAGCACCGGCGCCGTCCGTGGCAGCC
>CABUUE010000116.1 GCA_902494685.1 uncultured Collinsella sp. | reverse complement strand
GTCCCTTTCGAAGGGTCGCCCGGCAATCGCCAGCCACGGCCCCCAGACGGGACGCCAACACGATAGAGAGGAGAGGCATGCAGTACTCACAGGAAGTGGAGAACATGTGCCCCGTTGCCAAGGGTGCATACCACGGCCCCGCACCCATCCCCGAGGAGGGCAAGTGGGTCCAGGCTAAGGAGATTTCCGACATCTCCGGTCTTACGCACGGTGTGGGTTGGTGCGCACCTCAGCAGGGCGCCTGCAAGCTCACGCTGAACGTCAAGGACGGCATCATCGAGGAGGCCCTCGTTGAGACCATCGGCTGCTCGGGCATGACCCACTCTGCCGCCATGGCTTCCGAGATCCTTCCCGGTAAGACCATCCTCGAGGCCCTCAACACCGACCTCGTCTGCGACGCCATCAACGTTGCTATGCGCGAGATCTTCCTGCAGATCGTTTACGGCCGCAGCCAGACCGCGTTCTCCGAGGGCGGCCTGCCCGTGGGCGCCTCCCTCGACGACCTCGGCAAGGGCCTTCGCTCTCAGGTCGGCACCATGTTCGGCACCAAGGCCAAGGGCGCTCGTTACCTCGAGCTCGCTCAGGGCTACGTCACCCGCATGGCTCTCAACGACAAGAACGAGATCATCGCATTCGAGTTCCTGAACCTCGGCAAGTTCACCGACGCCGTCAAGGCCGGCAAGACCCCCGAGGAGGCCATCGCTGGCGCTATGGGCCACTATGGTCAGTGGGAGAACGCTGCCAAGTACATCGACCCGCGCACCGACGAGGAGACTCACTCCGTCGCCAGCGTGTTCCCGGTTCACGAGTAGAAAGGGAGGGAAATAACTATGACTGTTACGTTCGAAGGTTACGAGCGCCGCGCTGACAAGATCAACAAGTGCCTCGCCGACAACGGCATCGCCTCCCTCGAGGAAGCTCTGCAGATCTGCACCGACAAGGGCTTCAACCCGCGTGAGATCGTCAACAACACCCAGTCCATCGCCTTCCAGAACGCCGAGTGGGCCTACACCCTCGGTTGCGCTCTCGCTGTCAAGCGTGGCGCCAAGTCCGCTTCTGAGGCTGCCGCCATCATCGGCGAGGGCATCCAGGCCTTCACCGTTCCCGGCTCCGTCGCCGAGGACCGCAAGGTCGGTCTGGGCCACGGCAACCTGGGCGCTATGCTGCTCTCCGACGACACCGAGTGCTTCGCCTTCCTGGCCGGCCACGAGTCCTTCGCTGCCGCTGAGGGCGCTATCGGCCTGGCTCTGAACGCCAACAAGGCTCGCAAGAAGCCGCTGCGCGTCATCCTCAACGGTCTGGGCAAGGACGCTGCTCAGATCATCGCCCGCATCAACGGCTTCACCTACGTGAAGACCCAGTTCGACTACTTCACGGGCGAGCTCAAGGTCGTCGAGACCATCCCCTACTCCGATGGTCCCCGCGCCGCCGTCAACTGCTACGGCGCCGACGACGTCCGCGAGGGCGTTGCCATCATGTGGCACGAGAACGTCGACATCTCGATCACCGGTAACTCCACCAACCCCACGCGCTTCCAGCACCCCGTCGCTGGCACCTACAAGAAGGAGCGCCTCGAGGCTGGCAAGAAGTACTTCTCCGTCGCTTCTGGTGGCGGCACTGGCCGTACCCTGCACCCGGACAACATGGGCGCCGGCCCTGCCTCTTACGGCATGACCGACACCATGGGCCGCATGCACTCCGACGCCCAGTTCGCCGGTTCTTCCTCCGTGCCTGCGCACGTTGACATGATGGGTCTCATCGGCATGGGCAACAACCCCATGGTCGGTGCCACCGTCGCCTGCGCTGTCGCCGTCGAGGAGGCCCTCAAGGCCTAATCGCGCCCGCGCGATGCTCATATAGTTGAGCTTTGGAGCCGCTACCTTTCGAGGTAGCGGCTTTTTTTGTTTGTGCTGGCGCAGGGTAGCTAATGCCGGTATATCAGCTGGGGCGAAATACGAGATGTGAAGAGATAGAGCGTCAGAGCGTCCATGACGCCCACCTGCCATATTTGCCCTTTACCGATTTGCCGAGTCTTTGCGACCCCATTGCCGATCACCCGTGCGACAATGCGCCGGACGAGAAAGGAATCCAATGGAATCGACTGATGTACTGGTAATTGGATCTGGCATTGCGGGCCTTTGCGCCGCCATCGAAGCGGCACGCACAGGTGCAGCCGTCACTGTGGCAAGCGCCGGCAAGACCATGAGCGGATCGAGCTTCTTCCCGGGTACCTGGGGCCTCGGCCTCATCGGTCCCGTCGACGAAGACGACGAGCAGGACCTCATCGGCACCATCCAGACCGTCGGCGGCGGTGTCGCCGACCTCGAGCTTGTCCAGACGTTTGTGCACGGCATTCCCCAGGCAATTGAATGGCTCGAGCAAGACCTAGGCGTTGAGCTCCAGCGTCCGCAAAGCGCTGAGAGCGCTCAGCAAAAGCAGTTTATCCCCTGCTTTGACCACAAGACGCGCATGTGGCGCGGCCTCACCCGCAAGCCCCTTGAGGACGCTCTGACAGCCCGGATCGAGTCGCTCGGCATTCGCCTGCTCCCCTGCCATGAGCTTATCGACCTTGTTGAGGACACGAACGGCAGAATCATCGGAACCGTGCTCTACGACCTCACCGAAGATCGAATCGTGCCCTTTGCTGCCAAGGCCACGATCATCGCAGCTGGTGGCACAGGCGGCCTGTTCGAGCGCAGCCTTACGTCGGCTGATGTGCTCAGCTCCTCGCAGGCCATCGCACTGGCGCACGGCGCATCGCTTACTAATATAGAGTTCATGCAAATGATGCCCGGCTTCATCGAGCCCAAGCGCAACCTGGTCTTCAACGAGAAAACCTGGCGCTATGTCAAGTTCGACCAGCCGGCAGATATTGCCGATGACAAGCTAGACGACCTGCTCGAGCAACGCTCTGGATATGGTCCCTTCACGTCACGCTTAGCCTCCCGGGCTATCGATCTCGTCATCGATCAGGCTGGTGCCGAAGGCCTGGCACTCCACTACGACTTCCCCCGCGAGGATGTCCCAGAGTTTGTGCAGACCTTTGCCACCTGGCTGCAAGACGAGCACGGCATCGCCCCGACTGACGAGATGCGCGTTGCGATGTATGCCCACGCCGCTAACGGAGGCATCAAGATCGATAAGACCGCGCACACGGGCGTTGAGGGCCTCTACGCTTGCGGCGAGGCGACAGGCGGCATGCACGGCGCCGACCGCATTGGTGGCTTGTCAAGCGCCAACGGCATCGTATTCGGACGCATCGCGGGCGCATCGGCAGCCCTTGCAGCGCAGAAAGAGCCTGAGGCGGCCCTGAAGGCGGATATCACCCTCCCCCAGTACGGCATTGCCACAACAGACGCCGAACACCTGACACGCAGCCTTAAACACACGATGAGCACCTATTGCATGATCAACCGCACCGAGACGGGCCTATCCGAGGCACTACACGAGCTTGAGGGCTTGAAGACAGAGGCAACGACCTTGAGCACACAGAAAGCCCAGGACAGCGAAGTCGCAGCCCTCGCCCGCCTGCAATCGCAGATTCAACTAGCACAGGAAATGATCAAAGCCATGCGTAAGCGAACCGAAAGTCTCGGATCGCACTATCGAGCGGATTAAACTGGACACCTATCTAAAGCAGAACACAACTAATCGATATCTATGGGCCCCGTGAGCTCGAAGTGGCTCGGGGCTCATTCGTGTCCGCACGGCAGCGTATCCTTATTCTAAATACAGAGCGGGCAAAGCCCGCATAAACAATAGACCAGCGAGGAGGAGATATGGACAGTAGAGATATCGAGAAGTGGCGTGTCGAACTTGATAGCTACGCCAATGTGGAAGACGGCGTTGAATATTGGCTCGCACGCGATTTAATGGAACCCATGGGGTACACTCGATGGGAGAACTTCGCCGAAGTTGTTAAGAGGGCAAAAGTCTCGTGCGAAACAAACAAAACTCCAGTTGATTCCCATTTTCGTGACACCACGAAAATGGTAACTGCCGGTGTCGCCGCTCGCGCGGTTAAAGACTACAAACTTACGCGCTACGCATGCTATTTAATCGCCCAAAACGGAGATCCAAACAAGCCGGAGATCGCGCTCGCACAGGCATACTTTGCCGTGCAGACGCGCCGCCAAGAGCTCACAGAGCAGCGCTTTGCAGAGATTCAACGCTTGCAGGCGCGCCACTCGCTATCCGATTCAGAGAAACAGCTCTCGGGTATTGCGTTCAAACGCGGCGTGGACTCCAAAGGATTCGCGATCATCAAGTCGAAGGGCGATGAAGCGTTATTCGGCGGTAGAAGCACGGCGGAAATGAAGCAGCAACTCGGCGTACCCAAGAGCGCGGCATTGGCGGACAGGTTAGCCGATGTCCTCATCAAAGCAAAGGACCTTACGAACTCGATGACGGCCTTCAACGCCGAGGAACACGACATGTACGGCCTGGACCAGATCAAACAAGAGCACGTCGAGAACAACACAAGCGTGCGTGGCAGCCTCATCGACCGCGGAATTGTCCCCGAGAACCTACCACCTGCCGAGGATACAAAAAAGCTCGAGCGTCGCGTGAAGGCAGACGAGAAGAAACTCAAGGAGGGTACTGACGGTTTTACCGATCCCCAGGGTAGACTCGATCTGTGAAAGCGGCTGTGCCCCGACGGGTTCGACCCCATGTAATGTCAACAAAAAAGCGACCAGCCGAAGCCAGTCGCTTAAACAATCTTTGGTGGGCCGTCAGGGGGTCAGCCTGCTGCACAGGCAGCCGCTGCGGCGCCAAGGCGCCTTGCGCGCTGCGCTGGCAAACGCTTACGCGTTTCCTCAGCTCCGCGCCCTTTCGGGTTCGACCCCATGCGAGGTCAACAAAAAAAGCGACCAGCCTGAGCCAGTCGCTTTAACATGCTTTGGTGGGCCGTCAGGGGGTCGAACCCTGGACCTTGGGATTAAGAGTCCCCTGCTCTACCAACTGAGCTAACGACCCAAAGCTAAAGTCCGTTGTGGCGGACTTTAGAGGAGATATCGTGTGGTGGGCCGTCAGGGGGTCGAACCCTGGACCTTGGGATTAAGAGTCCCCTGCTCTACCAACTGAGCTAACGACCCGAT
>CABUUE010000115.1 GCA_902494685.1 uncultured Collinsella sp. | reverse complement strand
TGTCGCGCGCTGCGCGCCGGAAAGGCCGTGCTGTGCGAAAAGCCGGCCGTTTTGAGTGAGGAAGAGGCTCTCTCGATTGCCTCCGCCTCTCGCGAGCGCGGCGTGCTGTTTATGGAGGCGATGAAGAATCGGTTTTGCCCGATGCGCACTCGCGTGAAGGACTTGCTTGCGTCGGGTGAGCTTGGCCGTATTGTCTCGATTGAAAGCGTGCAAAAGCTCGATTACGGCGAGTCTCCTTCGGGCTATCTGCTTGATCCGTTGCAGGGCGGCTGTCTATATGACATGGGCTGCTATGCAGTCGGTTGGTTTGAGGATTTACTCGCGGGCGCTTGCGAGGTTTCGTCCTGTGAAGTTCGCTGGCGTGACGTATCGGGCGGTCGCGTCGATTGGGCCGACGAGATCCATATGAGCGTCGGCGGTATACCCATTCATATGGTGTGCGACGGCAAAGCAACATATGAAAGCCGCTTAACGATTGCCTGTGAGCGGGGCTCGTTGGAAATCGAGCGGCTCCATCGCCCCGAGCTCGCTCATGTGAAGTATTCCGACGGTCGAGTCCTCGAAATCGATGCACCATTTGAAGTCGATGATTTTTACGGCGAGGTGTCGCATGCGGCGCAGCTCATTCAGGCGGGGAAGCTCGAAAGCCCCATCATGTCCCTAGCCGCCACACAGCGCTGTGCGCACATCATCGATGCGATTCGCTTGAAACTTTAGGGCGTGGGGGGCATGGCGCCAGCGCTTGGAATGCCTGGAGGCCTTTGCCCCTGATGCCCCTTTTATAACTTGCGGTGGAATACGGTCTGTTTGCGCCAAAATAGGGCGCCAGTAGACCGTATTTCACCGCAACTGATGAGGAGGGAGCTGGAGATGCTGACGATCGGGTGTCATCTTTCGACGACGAAGGGCTATCGGGCAATGGGGGAGACGGCGCTGTCCATTGGCGCCAATACCTTTGCGTTCTTTACGCGCAACCCGCGCGGTGGCAAGGCAAAAGAACTTGACATGGATGACGTGGCGGCCCTGCGCGAGCTTATGGCGCAAAATGATTTTGGCCCACTCGTGGCGCATGCCCCCTATACCTACAACCCCTGTTCTGCCAAAGAGCAGGCGCGCGAGTTTGCCTTGGAGGCAATGGCCGAGGACCTGCGGCGCATGGAGGCACTGCCCGGCAACTACTACAACTTCCACCCCGGCGCGCATGTGGGGCAGGGTACTGATGCCGGCATTCAGATGATCGTCGACACCTTGTGTCAGGTAATGTTTGAGGGGCAGCAGACGACGGTGCTGCTCGAGACTATGGCGGGAAAGGGTACCGAGGTGGGCCGCAGCTTTGAAGAGCTGACGCGCATTTTCGAGGGTGCTGCTGCCAGGCGTCCAGAGCTATCGGACAAGCTGGGCGTGTGTCTGGACACCTGTCATGTGAATGACGCCGGTTATGACATCGTCCACGATCTTGATGGTGTGCTCGACGAGTTCGACCTCGTGGTGGGTATCGACCGCTTGCATGCCGTACATATCAACGATTCGAAGAACCCTTGCGGCGCCCATAAGGACCGCCACGAGTGCATCGGTAAGGGTTATCTGGGTAGTGAAGAGTTTGGCGGCGGTATGCAGGTTATGCAGAATATTGTATCGAATAGCCGCTTGCGCGCATTGCCATTCATTTTGGAGACACCGAACGAACTTACAGGTTATGCGGCTGAAATCAAACTATTAAGGTCGTTGCAGCAGTAATGACTGTCACAAAGTGGAGTGTTCCATTCACGTTATGGGTTTGTTTCAATCAGTTTTCTAATTGCAGATTCTCCCAAGCGGGTGCATAATAGCCATCAGTTTTTGCAGACCTCTGAATCAAACGGGGTCACCGGAAGGAGACTGATTATGAAGCTCAAGAAGCTTGGCGCATTTGCCGCCACGGGCGCCATGGCGCTCGCCCTCGCACTGACGGGCTGCGGCTCGTCCAACGCCACCTCTGGTTCTGATGCCGGTTCCAGTAGCTCTGACGACGCTAAGGTCGAGAAGGTCGACGGCTCCAAGGAGTACGCGCTCGTCAAGGACGGTACGCTGACCGTCGGCACCTCTGCCGAGTACGCTCCGTTTGAGTACAAGGATGACAACGGCGATTATCAGGGCTTTGACCTTGAGCTTATCAAGGCTATCGGCGACAAGCTGGGCCTGGATGTCGAGTACGTCAACAATGACTTCGACACGCTCGTCCCCGGCGTCGCTTCGGGCGCCAAGTACGACGTCGCCATCGCGGCTATCACTGACACGCCCGAGCGTGAGAAGGAAGTCACTTTCTCCGATTCCTACTACATGGACGATCAGGCTATCGTGACCAAGGTCGATAACACCGACATCACGGCCGACAACTACAGCGAGAAGCTCAACAGCGCCGACGCTACCATCATCGTCCAGTCTGGCTCGACCGCCGAGGCCTTTGCCCAGGAGAACTTCCCCAAGGCCAAGATCGTCCCCTACAAGGACGCTACCGAGTGCTTCAGCGCCCTGCAGTCCGATAAAGGCGACGCCGTAGTCACCAACCGCTCCGTTGCCAGCCAGCTGACCGCCGAGCAGTTCAACACCTGCCAGACCATCAAGCAGGTCAGCACCGGCGAGGAGTACGCCATCGCCATCAACCAGGGCAACACCAAGCTCAAGGACGACATCAACCAGGCCATCAAGGACCTGACCGACGACGGTACCGTCGACGCCCTCATGGCTAAGTACAACATCAAGTAAAATAGTCACTTGATTGCGCGCGGGCCCTTTCCGTTTTGCGGAGAGGGCCTTTGCGCTTCTCTTGACGGAGAGCGTTTCCGTCTTGTTTTGCCGGCAACTTCTACGATAGGAGCCACCTTGTCTCGACTGAACAAAGGGGCCGCGGAGCAGCGTTTTTCACTGCCCGCCTTGCTCCAAAAGCTAGTCTGCGTCATGGCCGTGGCGCTCGCGCTGGTGTGCGCGGGGGCATATGCGCCCACGACTGCCCAGGCGCTTGAGACCGCAAAGATTACCGCCCGGCCCAATACCGGTTCGGGCAGCGCTGTGGTCGGCGGCACCGAGACGCGCATTACCTGGGAGGTTCAGGCCGATGCCGACGAGGAGCTGAGCGGTCTTTCGCTGACGTTTGTCGACGGCACGACGTTTGGTACCGATGACACGCGATTGACGATGCTCTCGGGCGAGGACCTCATGGATCGTGCGCCCATGAAGCCCACATGCAAGGCTGACGGCCAGACGCTCAAGATCGACTTTGGCGAGACGGCGCCTGCCGGCGGCTTTTTCCGTGTCGAGGTTTACGGCGTGACGTTTCCCGTCGAGGGCGGCGATGAGGCCTTTAGCGGCACCTATACGCTCGCCGACGGTTCGACCAAGAAGATTTCCAAGATTCCTTCCGTCGAGATTAAGGGCGTGACGGCATTCGATAACTTCCTGGCCGATCTTAAGGAGCAGCCGTGGGTCGAGGCGTGGAATTCCAACATGTTCCTTCGCCTGTTCCTGAACCCGGTCATTTTGGTTCAGAGCCTGCCGATCGTCTTTAAGGGCTTCCTTATGTCGCTCTCGATCGTGCTCGTGGCATTTCCGTTGGCCATTCCCTTTGGCTTTGCGCTGTCGCTCATGCGCATTTCCAAGTCGCGCATCCTTCGTTGCCTTGCCGGCATCTATGTGAATATCATCCGCGGTACGCCGGCGTTCCTGCAGATTTACATTGCATTCTTTGGCCTGCCGCTTGCCGGCGTCAAGGTTGACGACTACGTCTTGGGCGTTATCGTCATGGCCATGAACTCGTCTGCGTACCTGTGCGAGATTTTCCGTGCCGGTATTCAGTCGATCCCCAAGGGCCAGAACGAGGCTGCTCGCTCGCTGGGCATGAATGCCTTCCAGACGCTGCTCTACGTTATGATTCCGCAGACGTTCCGCAATGTCCTGCCTACGCTGACCAGTGAGTTCATCCTGCTTTACAAGGATACGTCGCTGCTCGCGGCCGTGGGCGTGGTCGAGATCGTCATGAACGCCCGCACCATCGTGGCCACGACGGGCTCCATCACGCCGTATGTGGTTGCCGCCCTGTTCTACCTGGTTATCACCCTGCCGCTTGCGCGCTTGGTGAGCGGTCTTGAGGCGAGACTTCTGGGGACGGCCGAAACCAAAAAGAAGCGTCCCACCAAGAGCGCCGGACAGGTTGTCGCGACGCCCGCCGATCATATCGCCGGTCTGTAAGGAGGTCCTGTCATGAGTGAAACGAATTCCAACGAGGTCGTTGTCAGCATCAAGAACCTCCAAAAGGCTTTTGGCGATAACGTGGTCCTGCGCGATATCGATCTGGATGTGCACAAGGGCGAGGTCGTTGTAGTCCTGGGTCCTTCTGGCTCGGGCAAGTCGACGATGCTTCGTTGCATCAATCGTCTGGAGCATCCCACGAGCGGCTCGATTGTCGTTGAGGGCGTGGACGTGTGCGCCAAGGGCGTCGACCTCAACAAGGTACGTACGCATCTGGGCATGGTGTTCCAGCAGTTCAATTTGTTCCCGCACCTGTCAGTCAAAAAGAATGTCATGCTTGCGCAGCAAAAGGTACTCAAACGCAGCAAAGAAGAGGCCGAGAAGATCGCCATCGAGGAGCTGACCAAGGTCGGCCTGGCCGAGCGCATCGACTTTATGCCGAGTCAGCTTTCGGGCGGCCAGCAGCAGCGCGTGGCCATCGCCCGCGCCCTGTCGATGAATCCGCACGTGATGCTCTTTGATGAGGCCACGTCGGCACTCGATCCCGAGCTTGTCCGCGACGTTCTGGGTGTCATGCGCGACCTGGCACGCGACGGCATGACCATGATCGTGGTGACGCACGAGATGGGCTTCGCCCGCGACGTCGCCGACCGCGTCGTCTTTATGGACGGTGGCGTTATCGTGGAAGAGGGTACGCCGAGCGAGGTCTTCGACCACCCCAAGAGCGAGCGCACCAAGGCGTTCTTGGGCAATATCTCGTAGCCGCTTTATATGACTGACATAGCAGAAAACGGGAGCCCGATGTGATCCAGCTCCCGTTTTTGTTGGGACGCGAATGTGTTTTGGTGCAGAGCGCGTTATGGGCGGAGCTCATTGCCGCTAGGCGAGCTCGGCTCCAAGAGCGCGGCAGGCCGCTTCGCCCTCGTCGTCGGGTGCGTCGTAGCAGATGA
>CABUUE010000114.1 GCA_902494685.1 uncultured Collinsella sp. | reverse complement strand
CCTCGTCGCAGAACAGGACCTGGGGACGCTCGCCCTCGGCAGCCTTGTTCAGCGCGGAAACATACTGGAATAACGCGTCCGGTTCCAGAATGTCGTCATGGTCCAAGAACGCGATGTAGTCTCCAGTCGCCTGCTGAATACCAGCGTTGGTGTTGAGCACAATGCCGCCGTTGCCGGGCAGCTCAATACGACAAACCCGCTCGTCATTGGCGGCAGCCGCAAGATTGGCCACCGCATCCCATTCGGGCGAGGCGTCCATAAGCAGCAATTCCCAGTTGCCATAGCTCTGAGCTAGCACCGAGTCCAGCAGCTCGCGCAGGTAGACCCGATCAGTTTTATAGCACGGCACCACAATGCTCACGAGCGGTCTATAGGCAAAGGCCGCCGAAGCGACACGTTGGCACGCCAAATCGCCCGGCTTTGCGCGATGTTGCTCAAACCAACGTCGATAAGCTGCGTCGTCCGCACGCGCGTCCTTCATGCGGTTCCAACTGTCATCGACCATGCCGTTGTACAGGCGACCATCCATGGCGCAAAAACCGCTCTGGATCTGCCCCGCGGGGTCGATTGCAATCGCGACAAAATCACGTATATCCTGGGGCATCTCAACGCTCAAATACGTTTTATTGACGCGGCATCCGTTCTGCTGCGGCACATCGATCTGCGATTCAAACACATGCACGGTGACATCGATGGCATTCATATGCGTATCGAAAATCTGGAGCTCAGGTGCGCACTGAGGGTCTCCAGCCCAGGTAACCTCATAGCGCCACGCCGCGCCGGCGTCTGCCGGCAAATAGCGAATGGCATCGATCTCGTAGAGGCCGCAGTGTTCGCCACGCTGCGCATCGCGGATAAGCGCACACAGCGCAGGCTTTGCTTTGTAGTTAATCTTGGATTCCAGCTTGGCCACGCGGCTATCGAGGCGAATGGAGCGCAACCTTTGGCCACCGGATGCAAAAACGACATCCATCGACGAGCCATCCAAAAACGGAAGCACCAAGACGGCGAGCTCGCGCTCGTAATCGGAAACGGAAGGGCAAAGCGCCAGCACACGGCCACGATCGACCGGGAGCACCAGCGACGGCACACAAGAACCGCTCGTCGTCGCATGGACAAACGCTTGAGAACCCTCCCGCTCGATAAGCGCGGCGACATCCTGACCGGCAAAACGAAGCAGCACAAACAGACGGCCCTGACTGCGGCAAAGTGCCAAACGCTTGATACTCATCTACACTTCTCGCTTTCCCAGGGCGTTCGCTGCCATGCGTTTGCAGGCACCCAGGCGCCCAAACCTCAAGACGTCGTAATCGAACATGAGCTTTTTGCACCCACGGGCATTGGGGGCCTTGCTGGTAAGCGCCGCACGCACCATAGCAGCAACAGAAGAAGCGCATTGTGCGAGCGCAGCATCGCTGCCCACGGCAGAACCGGCAAGCGCCGTGGCAACGGCAGCAAACACCTTGCCGCAGTCCGAACCCAGCAACCTGAGCGCATCGTACAGCACCAGATCGCATAGGAAGTACGCCAGGTCATCGGCATGCAGGACATCGAGACCGTCGCGCTGCCAGTCAGCCAGCACCGCAGAGTAAATCTTCACGTGCTCCAGCAGACGTGTCTCGTCGTCGTAGCGCATGGCGTCCATAAGCGAACCCTTGCGCGCCACGCGGTAGTCATACAGCTTGTTCGAGATAAGCGCGGTCTTGTGCGAACGACCGTACACGGCAAAATCGAAGACCTGGTCCTCGCCATACGTAACGGTATCGTCGAACACGATCCCGTTATCCAGCAAAAACTCACGCTTGCAGGCGGTGCGCCATGCAAAGGGGCGAGATGCTTCCTTAAACAGCAGATTGGAGCTATAGCCTTCAAACGACACATCGCGCGGGCTCAGCACATAGTTAAGCCACGGATACCCCGCCTCCAGCGGATACGGGTTCGCGCCAAAGGTCAAAACATCACAGCGCTCGCGCTCAAAGGCATCGACGATCACGCGGCATGCATCGGGCGTAAAGCGGTCGTCGGAATCCAAAAACGCGACGATAGGCGCCGTGGACGCGGCGATGCCTGCATTACGCGCACTCGACAGGCCGCCGTTCTCCTTATCGACCAGCGTAAAGCGCGCATCACGCTCGCAGTAAGACACGGCGATATCGCGCGAACCGTCCGGCGAGCCATCGTTGACCAGCACGCCTTCCCAATCGGGCATGTCCTGCGCAAGCAGGGAGTCCAGGCACCAGGCCAGGCACTCCTCCACTTTATAGATGGGAACGATAACGGAAATCTTGGGGGTAGCCATAGTCACTCGCTCCTACTGTGCGGCCGGAACGTCATCAGGGTGCGGGTTGTCGCCGTAGGTGCGCTGATACGTCAGCACGCGCCAGACCAACGGTAGGCCGCCGATCTTAAAGTAATGCTTAAACGTATTTAACTTGCCCGGCTTCTTAAAGTCAAAGCGCGAATCGATATAGGCGCGAGACGACTTGACCATCAGGCGCAAGTCGGTCTCGCCACGCGGATCAAACAGCGACAGGTCAAAGCGACCGGCATCCCAATCGGCCTTCAGCTCGGGCGAAGCCTTCTCCCAAAACTGCCCACGCAGCTCATCGACCAGACGCTCATCATTCCAGCGGTACGTATCGACCTTCATGCGCATTAAAATGCCCTGGAGCTGAGCCTTGAGCTCGGGACGCTCGGTCAAAAATCGCTGCATCTCGGCATATTCGTCGCACACGCAAAACACCTTGTTGGGCGAATTAACGGAGCTCTTCTCGTTATCCTGGCGATAGCACAAAATGGGGTCCGCAATAAACGCGGCACGCTCGGCGCAAGCCCAAACCTTAAAGTTAAAGCCTGCGTCCTGATACGAGGCACCCGGCGTGGGAAGGAACCGAATCTGATTGTCGTTGAGGAACTCGCGCCGATAGATGGCAGACCAAATGGAAGGCTTGCGGTAGAAGATACCCGGGCGATCGACGGGGCGATACGCCGCACCCGTCATATGCTCGTCGATAATCCCAAACAGCTCTCGGCGCTCGCTGGGCGTGGACCAATACAAGTAAAAGTCGCCCTTAACGACATCGGCATGCTCGGCGTCGGCCTTGGCAACCAGCTTTTGAAGCGAATCCTCGAACATAAAGTCATCGGATTCCAAAATGCCTACGTACTCGCCACGCGCCATCTCCAGGCCGCGGTTCATCGAATCGCCGTAGCCGCTGTTAGCCTTGTCGATCATCTTGACGCGCGCATCGCGCTCCATGTACTCGCGGATGATATCCGGCGAGCTATCGGTAGAGCCGTCATTGATGCAGATGATCTCAATGTCCTCGAGCGTCTGCGCAATAGCAGAATCGAGACACTCGCGCAGGTAGCGCTCAACATTGCAGATGGGAACAAGCAGCGAAACTTTAGGGGTATCAGAGTTCTGCAAGAGAACCTCCTGTTGAATAGCGTGTAACAGGGTTATTTTAGCAGCGAAGCAACGGACAACGGCAGCGCCTAGAATTAGATAAAGCGCTCCAGGCAGGCCTTGAGACCACGAGTCGAAAGATAGAACAACGTGGCGTCTGCCATCGAAACGCCCGAGGTCGCCGCAACGAGCTTATGGGCGACACGGCGAACGGCGCCCTTAGCAGGCATATCCGCCCACTCCGTTCCCATAAACGTCGTGAAAGCCCTGTTGACGCGAGCCGCCACGCGATGGAAGTCATCGGCATCCAAGCGCGCCAGGTCGAACACAATTAGGTCCAAAAACCAAGTTATCAGCTCGCCGGGGCACAGGTCCAAAAGACCGTAGGCTGCCCAGTCCTCCAAGACCTCCTCGAGCATCCTCATGTGGGCGTCAAGCTTTTTGGCGCGAGCCTCGGCACTGTTGAACTCGTGCGTCGCCGATTCGCTCTCCATCACGTAGTGGTAGAACTTGTCCGGCATGACGACGGTCTTACGGGCAAGCGCATAAGCCGCAAATTGGAAGACGACGTCCTCGCCCAAAGCCAAACCGGGGGCGAAGCGAATGCCTTCGCGATTGAGCAGCTCGCGCGAAAAAGCCGCACGGCAGGCATAGGGCTGCGCATTCGAATGGAACAGCAGTTGGGGATCACGGGCGCCGAAGGTACCAGCTTTGGGGCTCATGAGTTGCTGGACGCGTCTGGGGGCAGCATCGGCAGGTTCACAGACGCCGCCAAAAATGGCGGCCTCGGCATCCGCAGACTCCATGGCATGCAGCACGCGCTCGACCGTCTGGGCATCGATGTAATCGTCGGCGTCCACAAAAAAGACGGTCTCGCCCTCGGCGACATCGATACCGGCATTTCGAGCACGCGAAACGCCCGCGTTTTCCTGGTCAATCACCAGTACGCGATCGTCGGCCTGCGCGATCTGGCGCAACGCGTTCAACGAATCATCAGTCGAACCGTCGTTGACGCAGACAACCTGAATCGAGCGCTCGGACTGGGCCAACAGCGAATCGACGCATCGCTGAATGGAGCGCGCAGAGTTGTAAACGGGGACGACAATGGTAGCTTTAGGACACGAGGCCTCTCCCATGCCGACCTACCCCCTCAGCGATTCGATGAGGAAAGCGGCGACCACGCCTGGGCCTCCAACCGAGGCGTAATACTTAGCACGCCCCAAGGCACCATCCGTCGCAAAGCTCGGATGTTCGTCAACCCAGCCCTCAGGATCTTTGAGGATGGCAGCGAGGTTCGCGCGCTTCCACGGCTTGAGGTCGTCAAGCGAAAACTCCCCCGCGTCCAAGGCCGCCTGAAATTCCTTGGCCATCTGAACCAGGAACTCCTTATAGAACTTAGGCGCCAAGCGCACGTAGTTCCACATATACGAATCGTACTTAATGAGTTGATTGAACTTGAGCATGCGCGCGACATCGCCGCTTACGTGGTCACGGGCATAATCCTCTCGAATCCAACGCTCAATCTCGGCATACTCGGTATTGACGCAAAAGACCTTAGCCGAAGAATTGACCGAGGAATTCTCATTGTCCTGGCGATACGACAACACGGCATCGTGCAGGTAAACAGCCTTATCGGCGCACGCGATCACCTTAAAAGCGAATGACGTGTCCTGAAAGGATGCCCCCGGAGTCGGCAGGAACGTAATACCGTTGCGGTCAAGAAAATCGCGACGGTATACGGCCGACCAAATCGACGGCTTTTGTTTAAAGAACTGCGTTGT
>CABUUE010000113.1 GCA_902494685.1 uncultured Collinsella sp. | reverse complement strand
TCGTGGAGCTCGGCGGCGGCAGGACCAGCGGCGTCAACGTCCTCCTGGGCCTGCATGTGCGCACCGGTCACTTCCTCAAGCTGCGCACGCGCGTCCTCGAGCTCCTCGACCACGCGACGTCGCTGATGCTCGGAGCTCGAAATCTGCCCGCGCATGTCAGACAGGCGCGACACCATGTTGTGGCCCTTTTCTTCGAGCAGGCGCATGTCGGAGTTAATGCGGCCGACCACATCTTGCATATGACGGCGCTGCTCGCCCAGATCGCCCACAAACAGGCCCTTTTCCTCGAGCATGACCTGAAGCTTCTCGAGCTCGCGCTCCTTTTCGCCCAAGCGGTACTGCGCAAGCTCCAGCTCGGCGGCACCTTCCTTGGAACGGCTCTCCAGGTCATTCCACTGCGACTGCAGCGAACGCAGCTCGTCGACGGCTAGCATCTGCGTAAGCTCGTTCGCGCGCGAGGACAGCTCTTTGTACTTGCGCGCGCGATCGACCTGACGCTCCAACGGTCGCAGCTGACGGGCGATTTCCTTATTGATGTCGCGGGCACGCGTCAGGTGCTCGTCCATCGACTTAATCTTTTTGAGCGCACGCTCCTTGCGGCGCTTGTGCTTGGAGATGCCGGCGGCCTCCTCGATGAGGGCACGGCGTTCCTCGGGGCGGCTCTGCAAAATGGCGTCGAGCTTGCCCTGGCTAATAATGGAATGCGTATCCTTGCCCAGGCCCGAATCGTGCAGGATGTCCTGAATGTCCATCAGGCGGCACGGACTCGAGTTGATGAGGTACTCGCTTTCGCCCGAGCGATACATGCGACGGGTGATGGCGACCTCGTCAAAATCGACGGGCAGCATATGGTCCGAGTTATCGAGCACCAACGTGACCTCGGCGACACCCACCGGCTTGCGCGCTGACGAGCCCGAGAAGATGACATCCTCCATGGCCTGACCGCGCAGCTGCTTGGCGCTCTGCTCGCCCAGGACCCACAGAATCGAGTCGGAGATGTTCGATTTTCCCGAGCCGTTGGGACCGACGATGACGGTCAGGCCCGGCTCAAACGTCATATGGGCGCGGTCGGCAAACGACTTGAACCCTTTGAGCGTGAGGGACTTGAGATACACGGTTCCTCGCTTACACGTGCTTCTTGTTCAGAATCACGCCATTGGTGGTGTAACCCATGCGGTCGAGCGCTTCGAGCGCGGCGGCTCCCTCGGCTTCCTTCTTTGAGGAGCCGGAGCCGCGACCCTGGCGAATACCATCGATCAAAACCACGGCGGTAAAGGTGGGCGCATGCGCCGGGCCCTCGGAGCCAACGAGCTTGTACGCCGGGGGTTCGTGACCGTCGGCTTGCACGCACTCCTGCAAAAACGACTTGGGGTTCGCAGGATGCTCGGCACGCTCGGAAGCCAAATGCGGCTTAAGCGTACGGTGAATGAACTCTGCCGCGGCATCCCAGCCGGCATCCAGGTACAGCGCGCCCACGAGCGACTCATAGACGTTCTCGAGGGCCGAATGCAGGCCGCGCGCACCGGTACCGGTCTCGGAGGCACCAAAGATGATGATGTCGTCGATGCCCAGCTCGTGAGAAACCTCGGACAGCGTAGCGCCCGAGACAAGCGACACCTTCAGGCGCGTGAGCTTGCCCTCGTCAAACTCCGGATAGGACTCAAACAGGGAGCGTGCGACCACAGCGCCCAAAATGGAATCGCCCAAGAACTCAAGGCGCTCATAGCTGGCAGAAACCGGCTGGCCCTCGACTGCCGAGGGATGCGTAAGGGCCGCGCGCAGCAGCACCTTATTATTGAACTCATGGCCCAGGATTTCCTGGGCGCGCGTAAGTCGTTCAGACAAAGCCAAGACCTAGGCCTCCCTGGCGTTTTCGATAGCGTCGACGGCGTCGGCGACAGAGTTGAGCGAGAGCAGGGTCTCGTCATCGATCTCGAGGTTGAACTCGTCCTCGATAGCCGTAACCAGCTGCAGGCGCTCGAGCGAGTTGGCATCGAGGTCGTCAAAGGTGGTCTCATCGCTAATTTCGGCAACATCGACGCCCAGAACGTCAGCAGCGACCTCGGCGATCTTGTCGAAGATTTCGGAGCGATCCATAGCGCTTCCTCTCATAGTGCATGAATACCAAAAGAATGGTACCGCCCGGGCGGTACCAAGACATGGTTCTGATTCTACCCCACGACGCACGCCCCGAGACGCATAACGCCGCTGTTATAAAACGATGCCGTCCATGGAGTTGGCGACATTCTCGACCAGCCCGGCGCGCACGGCTTCGGCCGCCGCGAGCGTACCGTTTTTAACAGCCTCGACCGATGTGGCGCCATGGCCGATCAGGACCACGCCGCGCAGGCCCAAAAGAATCGCGCCACCCTTGGCGTCGCCCGAAAGCTTGGCCTTTATCTCGCGCATCTGCTTTTTAATGAGCAGCGCGGCGATCTTGGTGCCAAGCGAAGACATAAAGGCACCCTTGAGTTCCTGCAGCAAAAACTTGGCAGCGCCCTCGGTGGCCTTGAGCGCAATATTGCCCGACATGCCATCGGCAACGACGACATCGAAGTTACCGGAGGTGATGTCCGTTCCCTCGCAGTTACCAACAAAGCCGGGAACGGCGGCTTTCATGGCCGGGAAGCAGGCCTTGGTAAAGTTGGAGCCCTTCTCGTCCTCGGTGCCGTTACCAAGCAGGCCCACGCGGGGATGCTCGATGCCCAGGACGACGCGGGCATAGGCGCTACCCATCTGGGCAAAACGCACCATGTCATCGACCTCGACATCGGGGTTGGCGCCCATATCGCACAGCACCGTCAGACCGCCGGCACGATTGGGCAGCGCATTGGTCAGACAGGGACGCACCGGCTGCTTCTTACCTTCGGCCATATATCTAAACGGCGTCACGTAGGCAGTAGCCGCGGCGGTCATGGCGCCGGTGGAGCCGGCGGAGAAGAACGCGTCCGCATTTCCCTTCTTGATGGCGCGGCACGACAGCACGATCGAAGACTTGCGTTTGGTCATCACGGCGCGAATGGGATCGTCATCCATGGCGATAACGTCGGGTGCCTCAAGGGCCTCAACACGTGCGTGGGAAGCAGCAAAGGGATTGACGATTTCGGCGGGGCCAGCTGCCAAGACCTCGATATCGGGATCGGCGGCAAGCGCAGCCTCGATACCATCGAGAACAACCTGAGGTTTCTCGTCTCCGCCCACAACGTCTACACAAACGCGAACGTTACTCATATACATGCTCCTTATACAAAAATGGCCGACTCATTGAGCCGGCCATTGTGGTTCCATTTGGAACGGCATCGCATCCAGAGTATACCGTTACTCGGTAACGATAACCTCGCGGTCCTTGTAGAAACCGCAGCTGGGGCACACGTGGTGCGGAAGCTTGACAGCACCGCAACGGGGGCACGTGGACTGAGCCGCAGCCGAGATCTTCATGTTGGCGGAACGACGGGTGTGAGTGCGGATACGACCCTGCTTTTGTTTAGGTACGGGCATAGTGACCTTCCTTATGAACTATCCAGTGTGGCGATTACGCGCAAGTAGCGATACTACCACAGTTTTACTCATCGAGCTTGAGATTCTTCAATGCTGCAAATGGATTTTCCGTGGCAGCGGCCCATTCTGCCTCTGCCTGGGCGGCGCAATCGCATTGCTCGACGTTGAGATTGCAACCGCAAGTGGGACACAGACCGCGACAATCGGGCTTGCAGAGCACCACAAACGGCGTGTCCATAACGACCGCGTCGTTGATGGGCTCACCCAGATCGACGATGCGGTCCTCACCCAGGAGCTCGTAGCCGTCCTCGTAGGCCTCGGGATCCTCGGGCTCCTCAAAGAGGTAGAACTCCTCGATCTCGCCGGCGATATCAAACGAGGCGGGCTCCAGGCAACGGTCGCACTCGCCGGTGGCGTGCGCGCGGACCATGCCCGTGAGCAAGACACCGGTACCGGCATTGGTAAAGACAACGTCGTAGTCGATGCCGTCCTGAAGCTGGTACTCCTTCTCGCCCACCGTGTAGGTGGCGACATCGACCTTACCGGTCAGCGGATACGAATCTCCAGGAAACTCGAGCTGCTCGGAAAGATCGACGGTAACGCTCGGGAACTCAGCCATTACCACTGACCATTCTGTTGGGCGGCACCCTCGTTGAGCTGCTGACGGCAACGGGTAACGGTGCCGGTCAGGCTCTTGAGGTTCTCCTCCAGGTGCGTAAAGACCTGCTCTGCATAGTCCTCGGCAGCATAACGCGTCTCGCGCTCGTACTGCTGGGCACGATCGCGGATGTCGTCGGCCTGCTGCTGCGCAAGGCGGACGATCTCCTGCTCACCGGCAATGGTGAGGGCCTGCTGCTGAGCGTCGGCGATGATGGAATCGGCCTGGGCGGCGGCGGAAGCCATAAGCTCCTCGCGCTCCTTAAGGATACGGCGGGACTTCTGCCACTCCTCGGGATAGCTCATGCGGATCTCGTCGAGGATGTTGAAGAACACGTCGGCGTCGATGACCTTGAACTGAGCGTTCTTGCCGAAAGGCGGCTTGGCTTCCTCGATCAGCCCTTCGAGCTCATCGACCAAGCTGACGATCCTATCGCCAGGAAAATTCTCGCCCGGCATCCGGTCTCCTTTCATAGGTAACATATCATCGTGCTAGTTTACCACATGCCACCAGGCAATAAGAAACGTCACGAAAAGCGATGTTTGAGCGCTTCGACCACGTTGGACGGGACAAACGTCGATACATCGCTGCCGAGCGAGGCAATCTGGCGAACGACCGAGCTCGAGATATAGCCGTACTGCGGCGCACTCATGACAAAGATGGACTCCAGCTCGCTATCCAGGCGATAGTTAAGGTCGGCCTGCTGCAGCTCATACTCAAAGTCGGTCATGGCGCGCAGACCCTTGACTACGGCCCCCGCCCCCTGCTCACGAGCGAAGTCGACCAAGAGGCCGGTAAAGGGCAGGACCTCGACGCCGTCGATATCACCGAGCGCCTCGCGGGCCAGCGCCACGCGCTCATCGAGCGTGAACGTGGTGCCCACACCGTTTTTACCCTGCGACTCGGCAACAGCGACGATCACGCTGGGAAAGATGCGGCGGGCGCGGCGGATCACATCGATATGGCCAAACGTGATGGGATCGAAGGTGCCCGGGACGATCACGCGGTTGATGGTGTCATTCATGGGTGTCCTCCGAAGGC
>CABUUE010000112.1 GCA_902494685.1 uncultured Collinsella sp. | reverse complement strand
TCGCAGCGTCTCGACCGCTTTGGCGCGGAGGTCTTCGCCTCGCTCAACAACAAACTTCTCGCGCTGAAGGCTCAGGGCAAGACCATTTACAACATGAGCGTGGGCACGCCTGACTTTAAGCCGTACGACCACGTGGTCGAGGCGCTCACACAAGCCGCCCAAGATCCCGAGATGTGGAAGTATGCCCTGCGCGATCTGCCCGAACTCAAGCAAGCCGTGTGCGATTACTATGAGCGTCGCTTTGGCGTTTCGGGCATTACGCCGTCTATGGTGCAGTCGTGCAACGGCACGCAGGAGGGCGTGGGCCATTTGGGCCTGGCTCTGCTCGATCCGGGTGACACCATTCTGGTTCCCGATCCGTGCTACCCGGTCTTTGAGGCGGGTGCCAAGATCGCCGATGCCAAGCTCGAGTACTATCCGTTGGTTGCCGAGCACAATTATCTGCCCTATGTGGCGGGCATCGATCCCGAGGTTGCCGATCGTGCCAAGTATATGATCGTGTCGCTGCCCGCGAACCCGGTCGGCTCGGTGGGCACGCCCGAGGTCTACGAGGAGATTATCGCCTTTGCCCGCGAGCATGATCTGTTGATCGTTCATGACAACGCGTACTCCGACATCGTGTTTGACGGCGAGCCCGGCGGCAGCTTCTTGCAGTATCCCGGTGCGCTCGAGGTGGGCGTGGAGTTCTTCTCGCTTTCCAAGTCGTTTAACGTCACCGGTGCCCGCATCGGCTTTTTGGTCGGTCGCGAGGATGTGGTCTCTGCCTTTGCCAAGCTGCGCGGCCAGATCGACTTTGGTATGTTCTTCCCGATTCAGAAGGCCGCCATCGCCTGCCTGAACGGTCCGCGCGATGAGGTCGAGGCGCAGCGTCTGAAGTACCAGGAGCGCCGCGATGCCCTGTGCGACGGTCTTGAGGGCCTGGGCTGGGAGCGTCCCAACGCGCATGGCTCTATGTTTGTGTGGGCCAAGCTTCCCGGTGGTCGCACCGATTCCATGGCGTTTTGCGAGGAGCTCATGGAGAAGGCCGGCGTTGTGGTGACGCCGGGCGCGAGTTTTGGTCCTTCGGGCGAGGGGCACGTGCGCATGGCGCTGGTCCTGCCGCCCGATCAGATCACTTTGGCTGTCGAGGCCATTCGCGAGGCGGGCCTGTATTAGAAAGGTATTTCGGCTCGTCAATAGCTCGAAACCGATTTCGTACAGTTATTTTACGAATCCTGCAAACAATTTCGGTAAACGGTCGATTTTTGGCTGCGAATAGGGGCATAATCAAAGTCCCGATTGGATGTATTGGGATTACGGCAAGCCGCTCGGGTCGTTCCCGGGCGGCTTGTTTGTGGAGAGAGATGGGAGTTTCTAATGGTTAACGAGAAGAAGGTCGCTATTGTCGGCTGCGGTTTCGTCGGTTCGTCTTCGGCGTTCGCACTGATGCAGAGTGGTCTGTTCTCCGAGATGGTCCTCATCGACGTGGACAAGAACCGTGCCGAGGGTGAGGCCCTGGATATCGCGCACGGCATGACGTTTGCCGAGCCGATGAAGATCTACGCCGGCGATTATTCCGATGTCGCGGACGCCGCCATGATCGTCGTCACCGCTGGCGCTGCCCAGAAGCCCGGTGAGACCCGCCTGGACCTGGTCAACAAGAACGTAAACATCTTTAAGTCCATTATCCCCGAGATTAAGAAGTCCGGCTTCGATGGCATTCTGCTAATCGTCTCCAACCCGGTTGATGTTCTGACCTATGCTGCCATCAAGATGTCCGGCCTGCCCGAGGGCCATGTCATCGGCTCCGGCACCGTGCTCGACACTGGCCGTCTGCAGCAGATGCTTGGTGCTCACGTCGAGGTTGACCCGCGCGATGTCCAGGCCTATGTCATGGGTGAGCACGGCGACTCCGAGTTTGTCGCTTGGTCCAGCGCTCAGGTTGCCGGCGTGCCGCTGAACACCTTCTGCGAGCTTCACGGTCATCTGGAGCATGAGACCGCCGAGAAGCGCATCGCCGAGGACGTCAAGAACTCCGCCTACACCATCATCGAGAAGAAGCACGCCACCTACTACGGCGTCGCCATGGCTGTCAAGCGCATCTGCACCGCTGTTATGCGTGACGAGCAGACCGTTCTGCCCGTTTCCTCGCTCATGGTGGGCGAGTATGGCCTGTCCGATCTGGCCATCTCCATGCCGACCGTCGTCGGCCGCGATGGCGTTGTCTGCCGCGTCCCCGTGCCGCTGAACGATGACGAGCAGCATGAGCTCACCGCCTCCGCAAAGGCCCTCAAGGACATCATCGACAGCGTCGACTTCTCCTGCTAAATCAAGCTCTTTTGGGCAACAGGCTACAATGAAAGGCGTCCGGGCCACACGGTCCGGGCGCTTTTTTGGTGCGAGGGGGTCAGGTTACTTTGCACCACCCCAATGCACCATAGTTGATGGGAGGGCCATGTCGGATTCGCCTAATTTTTTGACCTATGCCCAGACAGCGTTTGATCCGTTTGAGGAACGGCCGTTCTGCGCGGTGGATAGCCTGGTCTTTGCGTGGTTGTCCTATTTGCGTTTGCCGGGTGATATGGCGGAGCTGACGAACTGGCAGGGCCTAGACGTACGCGAGCTGCTGCGCGCCGAGTGCTACCAAGACATGATTGGCGACCTGTGGGATCCGGAGGGGAGTCGTGCCCTGTTGGAGGCTGTGGCAGCAAGCCCTCGCTACCGTGGCGTTCGTGTTTGCGGCTATCGTAGCGTGAGTGATGCCGAGACAACGGAGCAGTTTGCGGCCATGACGTTCCGATTTCCGGCGGGGTTTAGCTATCTTGCCTTCCGGGGGACCGACAGCACGATTGTGGGCTGGAAAGAGGACTTTAACATGGCGTTCCGGTGTCCTGTGCCGGCCCAGGAATCCGCGGCGCGTTATGTAGACGAGGCGGCGGATGCGATTGACGGGCCGCTTTTGTGCGGAGGTCATTCCAAGGGTGGAAACCTTGCGGTGTACGGTGCGGCGATGTGCCCCGATGTCGCCCGTGAGCGAATCGAACGGGCGTATTCCCATGATGGTCCGGGCTTCGTCGAGGAGTTTCTGAGCGGCAACGCCTTCGCCGATCTATCCGGTCGAATCGACAAGACGCTACCTCGGTCGTCGATCTTTGGCATGATGTTCGAGACACAGGAGGACTATGCCATCGTTGAGAGCACCGAGTTCAGCCTGCTTCAGCATAATCCCTTTAGCTGGGTGGTTGATGGTCGCGACTTCGTGTACTGTGAGCGCCTGTCCGCCGGTGCTCGATACGTTGATGGCTCCATTCGCGAGATGCTGCTTGCGGTGTCGCCTAACGAGCGCGAGCGTTTTGTAGATGCGTTGTTCTCCGTGCTTGAGGCTACGGGTGCTGAGCGGTTTGCGGATATCGCTGGGAATCTGCGCGAGAGCCTGCCCGTGATGCTCCAGGCTGCGCAAGGCTTTGACAAGGATACGCGACGCTTTGTCTCGCAGACTATCGTTGCGATTCTTAAGTGTGCGCTTCTGCCCAAACGTCCCCAGATCGACATGCCCGCTGCCGGCAAGAGCTTGGCAGAACAGCTCGAGGCTTGGCAGTCCGAGCTCCTGCGCTAACCATTGGTGCAAAGCAACCTGTCCCCGATGCACCAATCTTCGATGCGCCTGGGGCGGGATCGACCGCTATACTGGTTCGTGCCGAAATCGATCTAGAACGGAATACCGTATATGAAAATCAATCACGCGATTCTGCATATCCTGGACTTTGACTCTGCCGTCAACGTCATGAGCCAGCGCGAGCTCGATATCGAGAGCCGTACCGTGCGCAACTTCGTGACCACACATCTGCGCCGCGCGCGTACCTCGGCCGACAACAAACGCGCCACGTTTGCCGAGAACTCTGCGTTTGGTGGTGAGCTCAAGGGCTATTTCTTTGGCGAGCGCGAGTTCGTGGACCTGTCGCAGCAGATTGCGGAGTTTATCTCCTCCGAGCTCACCAAAGCCGAGAAAGCCGAGTCCACCGACGTGCTCGTGGCCGATTTTGACGACGATGAGGATGCCCGCTGGTTTGCCGTGATGCTGCTGGGCTCCAAGCAGGCTTTTATGCACGAAGTGGGTCGCGAGGAGGGGGAGGTGCGCAACGACATCGCGCGCCACTACGCCATTCTGCCGAACCCCTCGCAAAAGGTGCCGAGCTATGCCATCGTGCGCGCGAGCACCATGGAGATCGGCTATGTGGACAAGAAACGCAAGATCGCCGGCGAGGACCGTATGCTTATCCCCGATGGCCTGCTGCAGTGCGACACGGGCGTATCGGGCAAGGAGGTCATCGACACCGTGACGCGTGTGGTCGAGGAAGTCGCCGAGGAGCACGGTGCCAACACGGCTGTAGCGCTCGCTAAGGTTAAGGCTGCCGTTGCCGAGAAGGTCGAGGATGACGAGGAGCTGCCGCCTTGGGATATCGTCGATGAGGTCTTTGAGGACGAGCCGGTCATCAAAGAGAGCGTGCGCGCGGCACTGACCGAGGAGAAGGTGCCTGAGCGCGTTCCCGTGGAGCGCAAGCAGGTCGAGCGCGCGGCCGTGCGCAATCACAAGATTCGTACCGATACGGGCATCGAGATCAGCTTCCCGGCCGAGATGGGTTCGAACTCCGAGTACATCGAGTTTGTCAACGAGCCCAACGGCCTCATCTCCATCGAGCTCAAAAACATCGGAAGTATTGAGAATCGATAAACTGCTCTTGGACGTTGCAAAAAAACAAAGGCCGAAGCCCTTTGGGACTTCGGCCTTTTTTGTTTTCGGCTTGGTTGCTGACATTGCGCCGCAGGTTGAGCTCACGTCAGCGAAAACGCCCCTAGGCGAGCAAGGTGACGTGAAAGAGGAGGGCATTGACCTTCTGGTCATGCCCGACGATTGAACGTCAGATTGTCGCTTAGGGGCGTTTGCAGCGTCGAGCCGTTATGCGGTTTGGTAAAACCGCGTAACTTCTACAGCTGGCGCAGACCTTCTTCGAGGCCGGTCTTGCTGTCGGTCTTCTCGTCGCGCATTTTGATGACGCGGGCGGGGACACCGGCCACGACGCCGCCGGCGGGGACGTCCTCTACGCACACGGCGCCGGCGGCAACGACAGCGCCCTTGCCTACGTGCACGCCCTCTAGGACCACGGCGTTGGCGCCGATCATGACATCGTCCTCGATGTTGACGGGCGTGGCGCTCGCGGGCTCCACGACGCCCGCCAACACG
>CABUUE010000111.1 GCA_902494685.1 uncultured Collinsella sp. | reverse complement strand
CGATAGTTCTCGTACATGGTTGGTCCTTCCGTCGGGTTTCCCGCGATGCTGTCCGGCCGCGACAATAGCGGGGTTTCACCTGCTATAGTACTACTATACCTACCGTTCGGTAGATAATTTTGAATAATTGCCGCTCGCCTACTGATACATACCGTTCGCCGTATATAGTGGTCATGTTTGGACACGAATTGATGTTCCGTTGCCATCCTTAATAATGTTGGTAGTGCGGAAGTGATTTGCAATGGAGAAATGCAGCGTGAGCACAAGAAAAAAAATATTGGACGCAATGTACGATCTTGTGGCAGAAGTCGGTTATGACAAAGCGTCTATCGGAAAGATTTGCGACTTTGTCGGTATATCCAAGCCGTCGGTGTACTACTACTTTCCCTCAAAAGAGGAGATTTTCACTACGCTCTTGGACAGCATGTTTCCGACTATTGACTATCAGCGCGACTACTCGCTAATAGTCGATAGGGACGGGTTCAAGGCCGCGCTTATCGAGCTCGGCAATTCAGTTATAGGTGGCTATCGAAGCGATGAAAAGCGCCGGCGCGTGCTGGCCGAGGTTAGCGTTCAAGCAAATCGAATTCCTGCAGTTCAGGAACGTCAAGCGACGGCGACCAAACGAACCATGGATGCGCTTAAAGACATCCTTCTTCATGGTGTAGAGATTGGCGCGTTTTCCGATAGCGCCGACGTAATGCTCTACGTACAAATTCTTTATACCGTTCTGGAGGGAGCAAGCAATACGGTCGCTCAAGGTGAGGATATTGATGAAAAAGCGGTTTGGGCGGGAATAGTCGAGCTTATGTTCAAATAAACCAGCCAAGCTGAAGCGCATGTTGGCACTCATGGTGCCTGCAGGCAACCTTTAAAACGAAAACAGGGGTCGACTCCAGTCTGGCTTGGAGTCGACCCCTGTTGCATGGCAATCTATGCCGATGCAAATCGGCGCTTATTACTTTTCAGCAGCCTTATTGAGAAAGCCGGAAACGATAGCAAACGCAACAATCATAAGGTTGCAGGCAATGCAGAAGATAAATACTCCCTGGAATGACCCTGCCATGCCGTAAACCTTCATCATGACCGGCATTCCAAAAGCACCGACGACATAGCCCGCTGAGCAAACGATCGAATAGATCCTTCCAAAATCGCGTGATCCAAAGAGCGAGAGGAGAAGCATCGGCATTGCGGTTCCAACGATGGCGAACATGACATCGTTTACACCAGCTGCAATGATGGAAACGGTCTCATTGCTTCCGCCAATGATAAGAAGCAGGAATGAAAGAATGCTGACACCTGTCCATGCGACCGTTGCTTTAATAGCGCCAAGCTTGTCGCATGTTTTGCCCACGAAGAGATTTAGGAAGATATCGGAGAGTGAAGCTGCCGAGACCATTAAGCTTCCTACGATAGGATTGAAACCGACCTCGCTTGCATAGGTTGGAAACAGCTGGTTCATGCAGCAGGTGAGCTGCGCCACGCAAAGCAAGAGGACACAGAGAATAAAAGACGGCGTTTTCGCGGCATCGCGGAGTGCCATGCCCGAAAGGACATCTTCCTGCTCATCGGCGCTGCAGCTCTCATGGGTTTCGGAGGCGGTCTCTCCGTACGGAAGCATATTGCGATCAGAGGGGTTAAGGCGAATGATAAATGCGCTTGCAGGCAAAATCATAGCTGCAGAAACGGCCGCAAGCACGATGTATCCCGTACGCCAGCCTTGCTGCTCGATGACCAGCGTAATGACAGGACTCAATAACAGCGTGCAGAGAGAATTAACGCCCCAAGCGAGGCCGATGGCGAGACCGGACGATTTGCTGAACCATTGGTCAATGACATCGGACATGCAGACGCCCGTTGTAAACGAAAAGCAGATGCCGATCACTGCGGCGGAGACGGTGAACATCCAGACCTCGGTGTAGAACGCCATTGCGGCGCCGGCGGCAATAAGGACGAGTTCAATGCAAATATGCCATGGTTTGCCGATTACTTTTGGAATGAAGCGACTCAAAAGCGGAAGCCCAAGCGCAAGGCCAAGAAGAATCGCGGTGAAATAGAAAGAAAAAGAAGTGTAGTCAAAGCCCAGATCTTCACATACTGGAGCAACGAATGAGCCGGCAATAATGCTATATGTGCCAGTTGTTCCGGCGGACATTAAGCCGAGCGCAATAACGACGACCCAAGCAAATGCGCCGCTTTCACGGAGACAATCTTTTTTGGCTGGTGTGGTGAGAGTCATGGTTGCTCCATTTCTATCGGCAATACATCCTATATGCCTACCGATAGGTATATAAACCAGAGGACTCTTCGTCAAGCATTAAGCGGGGAGAGGGAGTTCTTAACCTGCCGAACGGTAATTAGACCCCGTTTTCGCAAGGGTCTCAATGTGACAAAGGGGCCGTCCATTTGTCACATTATTCGGAGCGCAGGGCCTCCACGGGATCCTTCCTGGACGCGCTGCGGGCGGGCAGCAGGCCGGCAACAACCGTCAGCAGCACCGAAATCGCGATGAGCACCAGCGCATCCTGCACGGGCAGGCTCATCAGGTTGGGGACCTGTTTGGCCGCAAGCGCCCAGGCATTGACCGGAAAACTCACGAGCACCACGACGACAATGGCAAAGACACCGGCGATGAGGCCTTCGATAAAGGTCTCGGCATTGAATACGTTGGCCACGTTGCGCTTCGACGCGCCAATCGCGCGCAGGATGCCGATCTCCTTTTTACGCTCCAGCACGCTGATGTAGGTGATGATGCCGATCATGATGGAGCTCACCACCAAGCTGATGCTCACGAATGCGATGAGCACCAAGCTGATGGTGTTCACGATGTCGGTCACCGAACCCATGATGATGCCCATGTAGTCGGTGTACGAGATTGCCTGCTCGTCGTGGCCGGCGGCTTTGACCTGTTTGTTGTACGCGTCGATGTGATCGAGCACGCGCTCCTTGGCCTCAAAGTCGCGCGGGAAAATCTTGACCGAGATGGGGTCTGCCTCGTCCGCATAGCCCAACGTGGTCAGGTTGTTGTCGTAGGTGAGCTTCGACGCCTTGGCATAGCTCATCATGAGCGAACTCAGGTCCTCGGCGTCCATGTTGAAATGGATGGCACGAGCAAAGGCGCTCGCATCCACGTGCATGGCGCTCGCCAGGTTGGCAAAACTCGAAGACATCTGCGTCGCCATCTGGTCCATAAGCCCCGCTGCGCCCGCCTTGAGCTGGGACGATACCGTCGACGCTATCTGCTCGCTAATTGCCTTCATCACCTGATCCATAGCCTGCTGCAGATACGGAGCCAGCTGCTTTTGCACATAGTCGGTCATCGCCTGTTGCAGGCGCTCGGCCAGGGCATCGCCGCCGAGCGCTTTGAGCTGAGCCAGGTATTGCTGGGCTGCCGTATCACTCTCAAGATACGTCGAGAATGCGGCGGCGAGCTTTGACGCGTCCTTAAGATCATCGGGCGTCAACGCCTTAAACTGATCAGACTGCAAAAATCCCTCAAACAGCCGGTTGACTAGTGTTCCCACCTGCTGCATTTGCTCGGGCGTGAGGTCCAGACCGTCAAAGATACCCGAGAAATCTGGGGCTGGCGCTTTGGCCATGATGTCGCTGAAGTCGATGTCCTTACCAACGCCCGAAAGGTCAATGTCCAGCCCGGATAAGTCGATACCAGAAAGGTCCATACCGCCGGCCGCACCCGAGAGTGCAGACGTATCGAACGAGAACGCGCTCTTGAGCGCCGCCTCGTCCACGCTGAACATGCTGCCCAGGTCCACGCCTTGTTTGGCCTCGCCTTGCAGCTCATCGAAAGACTTGCCCGTAAAGACATCCGTCTCGGGGTGGGCGAGTTGCTCCTGCACAATCTGCGAATCGGCAGCACGCTCCATAAGCTGGCGAGTCAGAGCATGCGTATAGGCAATGCCCGGAGACAACGCGCTCGCGTTGGCGGTCTCGTTAGGTCGCACCACGCCCACAATGTGCACGTCAATACCGTCGGCAACCTTGGCCGTCATAAAGTCGGCGTCGCCAGACATGTCAGTCCACATGCCGGTCTCTTCGTTTTTGCGATACGCATCGGCCGGCGACAGCACCTTAAACGTGGTAGACAGCGCATCGTCGTAGGTAAAGTCGGTGCCGGTCTCGGGCGTTTCGACCCCACCGTCGGCCGCCATGGCGCTGTTTACCAGATCGTTGAGCTCATCGATATCCAGCGCACCGATGCTGTAGAGCGTGTAATCGCCCACCGTGCCACGGCTCGAAAGCACCATCACGGCTTCGTTAGCAGACGTAGGCCAATGCCCCGCCACGACATCGTACTGGCTGTCGAGCAGGCCCTGGTCGTCAATCATCTCGTTAAAGACCGAGGTTCCCATGGATTCCATGCTCACCGTTGCCGCCGAGCTCGCGCCTCCGCTCATGGCCTCGGTCATGGCGTTGGGCACCAGCCGGACAGGCTTCTCGTCGCCCTTGCCGGCACGATAGACAACCGGCGATACACCGTAGCCGTACTGAATGGCATTGACCTCTTTATCGATGCCGTCGCCACCGGCATCGAGCCATGCCTTAAAGCTCGTCATGTCGTTGGACTTAACGCTCGCAAACATATCCTTTACGGCCGTGACCACAGGAATCTTATCGATTCCCTGAGCTTTGTCGCCGGTATTGTCGTTGGACGAATCCGCATTTGCAGACGAGCCATCATCCGCAGCCCCCTGCCCGCCCATCATGGACGACAGGTCGTAGTCCTGCTTGGAGATCGTAAGCGGGTAACTCGAGAGCGTATCCTCCTCGACCTTTTTGATGTAGCCGTTTACGCCGTTGGACAGCGCCAGAATCGCCGCGATGCCGATGATGCCGATGGACCCCGCAAAGGCCGTCATGGCCGTACGGCCCTTTTTGGTCATAAGGTTTCGGGCAGAAAGTCCCAGCGCCGTCACAAAGCTCATCGAGGTTTTGCGCGTAGGCTTGGCCTCGCGACGCGCGGCCTTCGCAGCATCGAAAGGATCGGAATCGTCGGTGATCTTGCCGTCCGCCAGGTTGACGATACGCGTGGCGTATTGATACGCCAGCTCGGGATTGTGCGTGACCATAATAACCAGGCGGTCGCGCGCCACGTCCTTAAGCAAGTCCATGACCTGCACGGATGTCGTTGAATCCAAAGCGCCGGTCGGCTCGTCTGCCAGCACAGTCTCGGGATCATTAATCAGGGCGCGGGCGATGGCCACGCGCTGCAT
>CABUUE010000110.1 GCA_902494685.1 uncultured Collinsella sp. | reverse complement strand
AGGAGCCGTTGGTCAACGACATGGTCGACTCGTGCCGCGAACTATCAAAAACCGATTGGGATTCGTTTGAAACCTCCTGGGATTTCAAACGCAACCCCTTGGTTTAGGTGAGATTCATGTTTGAAACAGTATCAGCAAATAAGGTTGTGTTTGTTGAATCTAATCCTGCATGGGTTAAATGTGGTCTATCTCAAAAGTCACTGGGCCCTGTGCTTTCCCCGCTTCTTAGGTTCTTTGTTGTCGAAACTCCAGCTCCGGGGCTGTCTAGCAGAAGCATTCCGGTATCTGAATACGGGTGGGATACTCCCTGGAGAAAACCCCAATATTTGAATAAAAAACTTAAGGCAGCAAGCTCAAATAAGTCTTTATATTGGGCTGCCGCGGCTGTTGGTGATATGGAACAGGCTTTGCGTAATGCTGATTTGTTTGATTGCGCTGGCATCGAGTCAAAGCCCTTCGAGTCTGCTGTCTTTTATGATGCCAAAAGTAATCAAACACTCAGTTTGTTTTATCACCTACGAAATGGATTTGCTCACGGCAGATTCTGTGCATTTAAGTCAAAGGGCGATGTATGGTTCGCTATCGAGGATGTTGCGGGAAAACGAAAGAATGACCCGGCAGGTGACATCAAAAGACTCACTGCAAGAATTTTAATCAAGAATTCGACTCTATGTAAATGGATGAAGCTGATAAAGGATGGGCCTGGTGTTCGTTAATGGGTTTCACCTCGTGTCCGGGTGTTTAGCTGGCTTTAACTAGTGAGCTGAGAAATGATATCAGGTTGTCTTTCCTTTACGCTTGATGCAGTTTGCAGGGTTTGACTTGCGATGTCGTGAGTCACTAGTGCGTTTCTGCAAATGTCCGATACGGTGAATAGCTTTTCCAGAAGTCGATCGGTAAGGTCGAGGCATTCTTGGAGATTTCGGTCCCTTAGTTTAAGCCTCTGACAACTTATCAACAATGAAAGGACGGCCTTATGGCCACGCTACTCAAAGATAAATACGAGGTTCGCAAGGCCGAGGTCAATGCTCGCTTCGAGCAGCTCCGCGCTAACGAGGAGGAGCTCAACCGAATCTTTGCCAAGATCTACAACATGGAGGGCGAAGTGCCCATCGAGGTCGAGGACAAGTACGTATCGGTGGCACGCATCTTTGATACCGCCGACGAGATCCCCGAGAGCTATAAGGGCAACAAATACGTGCGTACCAAGCGCGACGAGATTACCTCGCTCATAAGCTATGCCGTGGGCTGCATGTTTGGCCGCTATTCCCTGGATGCGGACGGGCTGGTCCTGGTCGATCAGGGCGCCACGGTCGACGACTATCTGGCAAAGATGTCCAATCCCGATCACGTGACCTTTATGCCCGATAGCGATAATGTGCTGCCCATTACCGATGACGAGTACTTTGACGATGACATCGTGCGCTACTTTATCGATTTTGTGCGCACCGTGTATGGCAAGGAGACGCTCGAGCAGAACCTGGCCTTTATTGCCGAGGCGCTCGGCGGCAGGGGTACCTCGCGCGAGGTAATCCGCACCTACTTTTTGAAGGACTTCTTTAAGGACCACTGCCAGACCTATAAGAAGCGCCCCATCTACTGGCTGTTCGACAGTAGCAAAAAGAACGGCTTCAAGTGCCTTGTTTACATGCATCGCTATCAGCCCGACCTGTTGGCTCGCATCCGCACCGACTATGTGCATGAGCAGCAGGAGCGCTACCGTGCCCAGATCGGCTATGCCAACGATGCCCTTGCTGGTGCCGAGCGCGGCGAGCGCGTGCGCTTGGACAAGCGCGTCAAAAAGCTTAACGACCAGCTCAAAGAGACCATTGGCTACGAGGAGAAACTGCACCACTTGGCAGACCAGATGATTAAGATCGACCTGGATGACGGCGTCAAGGTCAACTACGCCAAGTTTCAGGATGTGCTAGCAAAGATTAAGTAACTGCAGATACGGTAAGGATATTCATGCCCAAGATCGATGTAGAAGAACAGCTCAAGTTGCGGTTTTTGCAACCGTTGCTCGCATGCATGCCCCGCCGTGTGGTGGTTTGGCACGATGCGGACGGCGAGTTTGCTCCTGAGTTTGAACGTTTGGCCGCCGAGGGCTTCGACGGTGCGGGGACTGATGACGGCGTTATGCCCGCTCACGGTGACTTTGAGCGCCCAGTGCGGTTTGTTGAAGCCTGCGAGGGCCGTATGTTTGCCGTCAAGAAGCTCATCAACCGCGATGACCTTGCGAGCGATATCTTGCTGTATCGCCGTTGCCCGCGCGGCAGGCTTGAGGGTGATTGGCTTGCCGATGTTGAGCTGTATGCCGATCAGTTCCAGGCTGACTATCTTTCGCTTTTGGCCGATCAGCTAGGCATCGAGAATATCGACGCCGTGCGCGAGAGCCTGCGCGAGCACAAGACGTTCTTTGATGCCAAGACCCGCTGCGCTAAGTTTGCCGCGTGTGTTCCGCATGCCTCGGGCGCATCCGATATCGAACTCGGCATCCTTACGGTGATTTTTGGCGGTAAAGAGCTTGGTGACGCGCGCCCCGCGTTTGTGCTGCGTGGCTGTATGACCATGCTGCTGCACGAGGGTCCCGAGGCGCTGGCCGAGTTGATGGACAAGTACTGCGTGCGCGATGTGCTCTCTGCCTTTATGCTTCGCTGCTATGGGCTTGAGGGACCGCTGTATGAGCGCGACTCATTGCTTATGCTTTCATCCCATGTGCTCCTTACGGCGGCGTCTACCGCGCTTCCCGAGGGAGCGCTCAAGGGACTCGAAAGCTATGTGGCTCCCGCCTACGGCTCCTATTGCCTTGAGGCGGTGCGTACGTGGGACCAGACCGCCGATACCCAGGCGTCGAGCGAGGACCTATTTGAGATTTGCCGTTTGGTTGAGGACGCCCGCGGACTCTTTGCACGGTTCGAGACCTTGCCGATCGATGTGCTGACCTCGCTTGATGTGTTTCCGTGCGTCAATGAGGCCGTGCTCTCGCAGCTGTTCTGCTCGTTTGCCCAGGGCGCGGACCGTGTTGAGGATGCGCGCGCATTTGCTGCGCGTCGCTGCGACCTAAGCTGGTACCGTCGTGTCGAGAGCTACTTTGACCTGCTTGCCGCTGTGGCCGATATGTGCGCGTTTAGGCAGTCGCACGCGGGTGGCTTCCATCTGGCGCAGCCCCAGCAGGTGTGGGATGCCTATTCGTCCGATTGGTATGCCATGGATGCTGCCTATCGCCATATGTGCACCGCGTATCTGCGGGCACGCTCCGTCGAGTGCGATGCGCTCGAGGAACCTGCCCGCGCCGTGGCGGACTGGGCGGAGAATCTCTACAGCAACTGGTTCTTGGCGGATGCCAATGTCTGCTGGGCGGCTGCTGCGCAAGGGGAGTGGGCCGATTGCGGCTACATCGATGGTCCCGCACGGCAGGATGAGTTTTACTGGCATGTGCTGCCCGCCTTTGTGGGTTCTGCCAAAACAACGGTCGTTATCGTGAGCGATGCGCTGCGCTATGAGGTTGCCCGCGACGTTGCGGCGCTGCTCGAGCGCGAACGCGGCGGCAACGTCAAGGTTTCTAGCATGCAGGCGGTCTTTCCCTCCATTACCGAGGTGGGCATGCCTGCGCTGCTGCCGCACCAGGTGCTTGAGCTTGCAGAGGATGGCGCGTTTGTGTTGGCTGACGGCATGCCCACTGCGACGACTCCGCAGCGCGAGGCCGTACTTACCCACGTTGAGCCCACGGCCCGCGCTTTGCGCTCGAGCGCATACCTCAACATGGCGGGAACCGAGCGCAAAGCGCTGCTCAAAGACTCCAGGCTCGTTTATCTCTACCACAACAAGATCGATGCCACGGGCGAGAAGGCAGCTACGCAGGATGACGTTTTCGATGCCTGCGCGGACACCGTGGAGGAACTTGCCGCGTTGGCGCGCCGCGTGTGCACCGACGCCCCGGGCGCGCGTGTTGTTATGACGGCGGATCACGGCTTCATCTACACGCGTCGTGAGCTCAACGAGTGCCAGATGCTCGGCAAGCCAGACCTTCCCTTCCTTGACGCTCCTGTCATGCACGGCAAGCGTCATCTGGTGGTGCCCAACGAGGCCGTGGCCAAGCTTTCGGAAGAGGCATGCGAGATGTTTGTTAATGTTGGCATGGGACGTTTAGGTGCCGGTTTTGAGGGATTTGCCCCGCGCGAGAACGTGCACTTCAAGCGTCCCGGCGGCACTAACAACTACGTCCACGGCGGCATGAGCCTGCAGGAGCTCTGCGTGCCCGTTATCGGATTTTGGCGTGCGCGCTCGGGTTCCAAGGACTTTGTCGATACGCGCGTGGCGACGCTGCGCGTGCTAAGCGAGGGACGCCGAGTGACCAACTCGCTCTTCTCGGTCAACTTGATCCAGGAAGAACCCGCCCAAGGCAAGGTCTTGCCGTGCGAGTATGAGCTGGTGTTTACCGACGCAAGCGGCAACGAGGTGAGCGATACAGTCAAGGCGCATGCCAACAAGACTTCTGCTAACTCGCAGGAGCGCGTCGTGCATGCCAAGTTTGCGCTGCGTGCAGCGGATGGATTCTCGGCCAAGGGTCCGTACTATCTGGTCTGCCGCGAGCGCGAAACGGGCAAGATCGTTTGGCGCGAGACGTATACCATCGCTGTTTCGTTTGCCCCTGTTGCTGACTTTGGTTTTTAGGAGTGTGCCCTATGTTTGATAGCCATGACGACGGTCTGTGGGAAGTCCCCTTGATTGATGAGGATGTGCCTGCGGAGGCTGCGGTGCCTGAGGCCGCGCCCGTGAAGGCCCCGGAGGTCGAGACCGCTGCGCCTGCCCCGGAGACGGCGACTGCTGCTGCGCCCGCTGAGGCTGCGGTGGCCGCCGAGGACGAGTCCTCGACCGATGGCTATGACCAGGCTGCGGCCGAGGCTCCCGAGGATGAGGGCTACGACATGGACGGGCTGGACGGTAAGCTGCTCGAGCACTTTGGCGGCAAGATCGTGCGCAAGGACCTGACGGCCTTTATGAAGCGCGGCGCCAACGTGCCCACCTTTGTGTTGGAGTATCTGCTGGGCATGTACTGCTCAACCGATGACGAGGAAGCCGTGGCAGAGGGCCTGGATCGCATCCGCAGGATCCTCACCGATAACTACGTGCGTCCCGACGAGTCCGAGCGCATTAAGTCCAAGATTCGCGAGCTGGGCCGCTTTACCATCATCGACAAGGTGACGGCCAAGCTCGATGAGTACAAAGACATCTACGTGGCATCGTTTGCCAATCT
>CABUUE010000109.1 GCA_902494685.1 uncultured Collinsella sp. | reverse complement strand
TTAAACCTATAGATATGAATTTAGGCCCGGTGACTTGAATCAGCGGTCATCCCGGGCCCATCGATATGCAGTGTACCCAGGGCTAGCAGGTTTAACAAATGGATTTTCGTTAGCGCGACCTCGACCGTCCCAACTGCCTCGGCTACCAACTGAACGCCCCCTATCTCCCCTCCGCCTTCAGCTTCAGCAGCAGATCGCTCAGCTCGGGGCACTTGCTGGAAAGGCGTGTCTGGGCTCGCTCGCCCATCCCCCACCGCTGGCGGACTTCCTGGGCACGCGGGCTCACGTGGTAGCCCCCGTCCATTACCTGCTTGAGCAACTTAGCGGTCACGCGCGCATCGGCTAGGGCGCTGTGGGCGTGACCCGTCGACTCGTCGAACTCGATGCCAAACCACGTCGCCGCGTCACTCAAAGAGACACACCCGTGGCTGCCCACGTCCATGATCGAGGTGTAAAACGCCTGCAGGTCGGCCCAGTCCGTAGGAAATGCGGAAAGGTCGATGTGCTTTGCCTGGCACTCGGTCAAAAGCTGTCGACGATCCGCCCCACTCCAACAAACCACCTGGGCGGAGTAGCGACCGATCCAATCGCTGAGCCTTTTGATCACCACATAGAGCGGATCGGCCATCGCGGTGTCCACAGCCGATATCCCCGTAAGCTCGCGGACGGGATACGCAACGCCTTCGGTAAATTCTGTCTGCACAAACTGCGAGAACTCACCCATAACGTTGCCGTGGTAATCGAGCTTGACGGCGCCGGCCTCAATAATCTCATTGCGCAGCCCACGGCGCTGGCGCTGCTTTGGCACCGGCGCAAACTCAAAGTCCAGCACAATCTGGCGCGCAAAGTTCGTCGTATCGATAGCCGAGATACACGGCGTCTTTTCAGCTGACACGGTTAGGGCCTTTCTCCGTTGCCTGCCGCTTGCTACATAGGCGGCTACATTGCCGTAAGGATAGGCGCCCGTACGGACATGAAAGTGGGGCGCAATACCATGCGCCAGGCACACGTCATGCAGACGGCCCCAAGAGAGTTGCCCGCTCTATTCAAATGCATGAAAAAGATTTAGGCCCGGTGACTTGAATCAGCGGTCATCCCGGGCCCATCAGAGCTCGTAGAGCTCTTGGTTGCTTTGGTCTCGCTCTTCACGGCGCTTATCGAACTTTCCGAGGCACTCAAGCAGCTTTCGAAGCATAACAAGTCGCTGCCATTAAGGCACTGACCTCTTGACCAAGCAACGGCGCTGCCCAGCTATCACCCTTGGGCTGCCGTCAACTTTATTCTATCCGCGAGCATCTGGTTTACCAAATGGATTTTCGGTAAAGGAAGCACGGCACGCCCGCAAAACCACTACGCCCCAAGTGCCGCCATGGGAATCACCGCCACGCCGTCGTCGCGTGTGTAGGCAATGCTCCCCTTTCCAACCACGACCGCCAAAAACGCCGGCGCGGCATTCTGGGCGGCAGGATTGGAGAGCACTTTCCTCTCCAGCGCCTTGAGATTTCTCGCTCCATCGTCTGCTTTCGCATCACTCAGCTTGACCTCGATGGCTCCCCAGCGCCCGTCGTGCTCAACGATCAGATCGACCTCAAGGCCCTTCTCATCTCGGAAATAATGGACACTGTTGTCGACACCGCCGTAGGTGGAAAGGAACACGCGCACGTCGCGCAGGACGAGATTCTCAAAGAGCATCCCCAGCGTTTGCATATCGCCAAGCAGCCGCTCAGGGGTAGCCCCCAGCAACGCCGCCGCAAGTGACGGGTCACAGAAGTAGCGCTTGGGGCGCACGCGAACGCGGGCCTTCGAGCGCATGGGCGGCTCCCATCCGCACAGGTCCTCGGTCAGCTTGAGCCTGTTGAAGAGGTCCAAGTACGCAGCGATGGTCCTCTCGTCGGGGCCCGCCTCACCGTACGAGGCGTCCTTTACGAGCGTCTTGTACGTGACAGCCTGGCTCTCGTTCATGGCAAGAGCTCGCAAAAGGCCGTGTGCAAGCTCGGGCGACATGCCCTCGTCCAGCACGTTGACGTCGAGCACCGAGTGCACGTACTGGCTTGCCGTCTCTCGCGCAAGATCTTCCGAAAGCCCAAGATTTGCAGGCCAACCGCCCCTGCAGCACCAGCGGGCGACGTCATCCACCGTGCTCTCGCGACGCTGAGGGGCAAAATCCTCGCCCTTAAAGAGGCTTGCCAGTGACACGAGCGGCTCGCCGTCGCCCGACTCACACAGGGCCATGGGGCGCATTGACAGACGGGCGATCCTACCCGTGCCGGAATGACGAACATGGCTGCGCTCCTCGCTTTTGAGCGCGGTCGAGCCCGTGAGCAAAAGTGTCCCCCGTTCGTTGCCGCTCGCGTCCACGAAACGCCGGGCGGCATCCCAAACCTCGGGCACCTCCTGCCATTCATCGACCAGGTGTGGCGCATCGCCGATGAGCGCCAGGCTTGGGTCGACCTCTGCCGCCGCACGCTGCGCAGGCTCATCGAGCCTGGAGACGCTCGCCGAGCGAGAGAGCGCCGTCCAGGTCTTGCCGCACCATTTGGGGCCGTTGATCTCCACACAGCCAAACGCCCGCATAAGGGTGTCGAGGCGCTCCTCTATGAGCCGGGGCCTATATCCCTTTTGGGTCAATCTCTTTGGTGCATCCATAGACGGCCGTCCCTCTCTATCACGCGATATGCGAAATTACGCCATTCTCAATGCTGATTTTACGCTACTTTCAATGTAGTTTTTACGCCATGACAGATGTAGTTTTTACGCCATTTTCATTGTAGGTTTTACGCTTGGCATCCTTAGCGCGACCCATTCCGAGCAATCACATCAGAGCGCGCTTGGTTATCTCCGCTCGCACATCTCGGCAAACGAAATCAGCTTGGTATCTCCCCTGCTCGCCGCAGCTTCCTGACATCCTTGCGTAAAGCCACGCTTCGAGAAGATCACGTAGCTTTTATGCTGACGCCTAAAGAGCTCGCTTCGGTACACGAGCTTTTCCAGAACATCCTCGCCTGCCGGTTCGTTACGCCATTTGCACTCCGCAAAGAGCGCCGCGCCCTCTCCGTCGTCGACAATCAAATCGATCTCTTCCTGCGTACGCGTCCGATTGTCCGTTCCCCACCAACGGCCAACTGTTGCCGGCACCACACCAAGTTCGCCCGCGCGCGCGAGTTCGTACACGTATTGTCTGCATATAAGCTCAAAGACCGTACCCATGTAATCCGATACGTGCGGCTCAATGCGCTTATACGCCATCTCGGCCATATCGTTTTGAATCAGCCCGATGTTCTGCGGAACAAACTTGTACCAGAACCTAAACATCTGGTCGCTCAGCAGATACACGGCTCGCTTATTGCTCGTCTCGTTTAGGGGCAGCTCGCGCTCGACAATCCCAAGCGACGCCAGCTTATCCACATAGCTCTTTACGTTGCTCGCAGGGATTCCCGTAGAGCTCGCAATCTCCGAGATCTTCGAGCGCCCCTGAGCAATTGCTTGCACGATCGCATCATATTGCTCGGGATTGCGGCACTCTTGCATTAGCAGGTTACTCGGCTCCTCAAAGAGATAGCCCGTAGGAGTAAGGAAAAGACGTTTGATGTTGTCCTTGAGCGATGCGGCAGGATCGACTCTCTCGATATATGCAGGAATGCCGCCCGTCATACCATAGCAAACTGCAGCGTCTTCGCGACTCATGCTCTGCCACAACCCGAGGGTCGTCGTAAAATCGAGCGGCATGATCTTAAACTGGGCCGTACGCCTACCGTATAGTGGGCTCTCGTAGCCCAACACCTGTTCCTCCATAAACGAAAGAGACGAGCCGCATAGGATCAGCATTAGCCTGGTCTCTTTGTATAAGTGGTCGATCTTGTCTTGCAGCAACGAGCTGATCTCGGGATTCGATTGGGCGAGATAGGGATACTCGTCAATCACGACAATCAAACGCTCCGTTCGAGCCATGGTGACCAATGCATCGAACGCCTCGTCAAAACTACGAAACGACACGCCTGCAGCACCAACCGAGCCTGCAAGTATCGCCTGGCTAAAGCCGTGCAGGTTTGCCTCCGCATTGGTACGACGAGCTTGAAAGTAAATAGCCTTCTTGCCTTGGATGAACTCTGTGATAAGGCGCGTTTTACCCACACGACGGCGGCCGTAAATCACAGGCATCTCAAAGGAGTCCGTGCCATACAGTCGATTGAGCTCGGACATTTCCGCTGTTCTTCCGACAAACATAGACCATCCTTCCTTTACGTTATAGCTAGCTATATTATACCTTCCTATAATATAGCTAGCTATAACGTAATTCGACAAGCGGCGCACACGAAAGGGGCGGTACACCACCGCACGTGGACCGTTCCGGAAAATGCATCCCGTTCTGGAGCCAAAAACTGGGCCGTAGTTTCCGCCAAGCATCCCATCCGGAAAGCGTGTCCCGTTCTGAGCGCCAAATCCGGGACGCAGTTTCCACTCCAAACAAAGGGCCCCGGCTCGCGATGGAGCCGGGGCCAAAGGCGCAGCGTATGTAGTTGATGTTGAGCGCGAACAGCTCGTCAGCAATGGCCGTCCGCGCCCTACCCTACCCGCGGTTGCGGGCGCGGCTGTAGGGCGTATCCACCATGGGCAGATCCGGACGCAGCTTGCCGTCAAATGCGCGATAGGCGTTCTGTACGGCGGGCGCCGTGGGAATCGTTGCGATCTCGCCGATGCCCTTGCCGCCGTATGCCACGGGCAGCAGCTCATCCTTCTCCACGTAGATGGCGTGGATATCCGGAATCTCGGGCGCACGGAACAGTCCGAGCGTGCCGTACCTTGCCTGGGGCACGCAGTCCTTGAGCGGCCAATCCTCGGTAAGCGCATAGCCCATACCCATGAGCACGCCGCCTTCGATCTGACCCTGGATGGAGATGGGATTGACCACCTTGCCGGAATCGTGCGCGGCATAGACCTCGCTCACGCGACCGTCATCATCCAGAATGACCACATGCGTGGCAAAGCCGTAGCAGATGTGGCTCTTGGGGTTGGGAACGTCGGCGCCCAGCTTGTCGGTCGGCTCCAGGTACACGTACCCAAACTCGCAGCCCTCGAGCGCCTTGATGGCGGCAGCGGGATCTTGAGGATGCATACCCTGGCCGGCGACGAGTTCCTGTGTGTGCAGCTGATAGGCGCGACCGTCGTCGTACTCGATCTTGATGCCATCACCATGGGCGCTCACAGGAGCATCGGGTGCATGCTTGCCGGCCTCGATGTCAAGCATGGCATCGCGCAGCAGGAAGGCGGCGCCGCGCACGGCCTCGCCGGTCACGACCGTCTGACGCGAGCCAGACGTGGTGCCGGAGTCGGGAGCGTTCT
>CABUUE010000108.1 GCA_902494685.1 uncultured Collinsella sp. | reverse complement strand
CATCGCCCTCGTTCTGCACGAGCGCGGTTATGCCGTTACCGGCTCCGACCTTAAGACGTCACGTTATATCCGCCAGCTTACCCGCGCTGGTGTGAAGGTGCATGTGGGCCATGAGGCCGCCACGATCGACGAGGTCAAGCCCGACGTGGTTGTTGTCTCCACCGCTATTCCGGAGTCCAACCCTGAGCTCGTGCGCGCTCGCGAGCTGGGCATTCCCGTGTGGCCCCGTGCCAAGATGCTCTCTGCTTTGGGCCACGGCTACACGACTGTCGCTGTTGCCGGCACGCATGGCAAGACCACCACGTCTTCGATGTGCGCCACCATGCTCGACCGCATGGGTCTGGATCCGAGCTTCTTGATCGGTGGCATCGTCGAGGGCTATGACACGAACGGCAAGAACGGCTCGGGCGACTACTTTGTCGCCGAGGCCGACGAGTCCGACAGCTCCTTCCTGTTCCTGAACCCCAACGTTGTCATTGTGACCAACGTCGAGGCCGACCACCTCGATCACTACTCGGGTATCGAGGAGATCGAGGCGACTTTCGCCAAATTCATGAGCCTGGTGGGCGAGGACGGCACTGTCATCGTCTGCGGCGAGGACCCGCATCTGGTCGAGCTCGCCAAGTCGACGGGCCGTCACGTGCTTTCCTACGGCTTTGCCGAGAGCAACGACATCGTCTGCATGCACCCGGATGTTAAGGGCATCCAGAGTGACTTTATCGTTCGCTTTGAGGACGGCACTGAGCATGCTGTGGAGATCAAGAGCAATCCCGGTCGCCACAACATGCTCAACGCCACGGCGGTGCTCACCGTCGCACATGTCCTGGGCCTTGACATTGACGCCGCCGCCAAGGCGCTCTCGAGCTTTGAGGGCGTCCGTCGTCGCTTTACCCACGTGGGCGATATCGATGGCATCACCGTGGTCGATGATTACGGCCATCACCCCACCGAGATCAAGGCGACGCTTGCTGCTGCTTCGTCGCTGGGCTACAAGCACGTCGACGTCGTGTTCCAGCCGCACCGCTATTCGCGCCTGCAGGCCCTGTGCGACGACTTTGCCGATGCATTTGCCAATGCCGATAAACTGCTGCTGATTGATGTGTTCTCGGCTGGCGAGATGCCCATTCCGGGTGTCACCTCTAAGATGCTCGCCGATACCGTGCGCGCCAAGCATCCTGGCAAGGAGGTCGTGTACTGCTCCAGCCGTCTTGAGCTCAATCAGGAGCTCGAGCAGATGGTGGGCGAGGGCGACCTGCTGCTCACCATGGGTGCCGGTGACGTTACGACCGTAGGTCCCGAGTTTATCGAGTATCTGACTGCCAAGAAAGACGCTTAAGTCTAATGGGTCTGTTTAACGCCGTCATGGCGCTTTCGGGCATGATCGACACGGATGTGATCGAGGACGAGCGCCTTGCGCGTCATACGAGCTATCGTATCGGCGGCAAGGCCGACCTCTTTGTGACGTGTCATAGCTATCATGCCCTCCGCCGCGCCGTGGCGGTGCTCGATCGCGAGCAGGTGCCGTGGGTCATCATCGGCAAGGGCTCCAATCTGCTGGTTGCCGATGGCGGCTATCGCGGTGCCGTCATTTCGCTCGGACGTGAGTTTCAGCGCACGGTTGTTGCCGATGACGGTTGTACGCTGACGGTCGGTGCGGGCGTGATGTTTGCGCGCCTGGTCAACGATGCCCTGTCGCGTAGCCTCTCGGGCCTTGAGTTTGCCGTTGGCATCCCTGGTTCGGTCGGCGGTGCGATATCTATGAATGCCGGCACACGGACCGAGTGGATTGGCTCGCTGGTTGAGGATGTCGTAACGTTTGACCCGGCATCCGGTATCAAGCATTATGCGGGGTCCGAGATCACTTGGGGCTACCGCGAATGTAGCCTTCCCCGCAATGAGATCATCCTCGAGTGCGTGCTCAAGCTTAAACCGGCGCCCAAGGCCGACATTCGCGAGCGCATGGAGCGGTACCTGACGAGGCGCAAGCGTACGCAGCCCATGGGTCGCGCATCCTGCGGGTCGGTCTTTCGCAATCCGCCCGATGCGAGTGTGGGCAAGCTTATCGAGGATTGTGGATTAAAGGGTTTTTCAATTGGCGGCGCGGAAGTTTCGCCCGTTCACGCTAATTTTATCGTTAATAACGGAACTGCCTCGGCCGATGACGTTGCCGCGGTTATCAGACATGTGCACGGAAAGGTGAGGGAGGCGTATGGCATCGAGCTCAGACCGGAAGTTAAATTCCTCGGCTTCTAGAGCATCGAAACCCACCTTCCGCCGCGCCGGAGGGCGTTCCGGCGCGCCTGCCAAACCTCAACGCAATACCGTCGCGCATTCTAAGTCTGTCGGGCATGCTCGACAGACCAGTCGTCCGGTCGTCGGCTCGCAGCTCGGTAATCGTCCGGCCGCAAAAAAGTCCTCGCGTCCCTCGGTGACGTCAAAGCCTGTTATGGGCGCCAAACCTGCCCGTCCCATGGCAACTCCTAAGCCCTCGACAGGAACTAAAGCGCCGCGTCCAGGTCGCACGCTGGGCGCATCGAAACCGCGCTCGCTGACATCGGCCCCGGTTGCCGTCAAGAAGCCTTCGGGTAAAAAAAGCGTCAACCCGTTGTCTTCACTTGGGGCGATGGTAAATAAAACATCAGACGCCGCTTCTGTCGTTACAGGCAAAGGCAAAATCGTGGGCGGCGTTCTGGCCGTCTTGGCCGTGCTCGTCGTCGTTGCCATCGTGGTGATTAACTCTGGATTGTTTACCGCCACTGATATTCAGATTCAAGGCAGCGAGCATGTGACGAAGCACGATGCTATCCAGCTGATCGATTTGCCCGAGGGAACGTCGCTTTTTAACGTCGATCCCGACCAGATTACCGAGGATCTCAAGCAGAACCCGTGGGTCTCGGGCGTGGATGTCCAGCGTCAGTTCCCGCATACGCTCATCATTACGCCTATGGAGCGCAAGGTCATCGCAATTGCCTATATCAGCTCCGATGACCTTGCCTGGGCCATCGGGGATGATGACACCTGGATCGCCCCACTGTCGACGTCGGTCGAAGTGGACGACCAGGGCAACGTCATCACGACAGGGCAGGGCTCAGATACCCTGACCGGAATCGATGCCGCGCTGGCGCTCGCTAAGCATTATGGCGCGGTGCTGTTGACTGATGTCTCGGCGGATGTCGCTCCGGTTTCCGGCCAGGCGGTGAACTCCAAAGCCGTTAAGGCCGGCCTGGATTATGTGCGTGGTTTTTCGAGCGAGTTCTTGGGACAAGTCAAGGATATTTCCACGCCTTCGGTCGAAGCCATCTCGGCAAACCTTAATAACGGCATTGAGGTGTCGCTGGGCGATTCGAACGATATCGCCAAGAAAGAACGCGTAGTCACCAAGTTGCTTTCGCAGGTAGAGGGCGTAACGTATATCAATGTGCGCTCTCCGGGCAACTACACATTTAGGAATGCTCCGACCTCGTAGCGCTGGTTGTTACTTTGTTGAGGGGCCATACCACGCCGTTTATCTGGTTTGTTTGGTTTTCACGGTCAATTATTTGACTGATACGTTCATAATGTGCAAACATAATACGGTTTACCTTTGCATTTACTTTCAACCTGAAGGTTAATGTGCGCAGGGGTCGACCCATGCTATGGCTATAACCTTTGTTCGGAGGACCGACATGCACGAGACAGAGATCAACAACTACCTTGCCGTCATTAAGGTGGTCGGCGTCGGCGGCGGCGGTACCAACGCGGTCAATCGAATGATCGAAGAGGGCATCCGCGGCGTCGAGTTTGTTGCCATCAACACCGATGCTCAGGCACTCGCGATCTCTGATGCCGATATCAAGGTGCACATCGGCACCGACCTTACCCGCGGCCTGGGCGCCGGCGCCAACCCCGAGGTTGGCCGCAAGGCTGCCGATGAGTCCCGCGACGACATTGCCGAGGCGCTTGCTGGTGCCGACATGGTGTTCATCACCTGCGGCGAGGGCGGTGGCACCGGTACCGGCGCTGCTCCCATCGTTGCCGATATCGCGATGAACGAGGTCGGTGCACTGACCGTCGCCGTCGTGACCAAGCCCTTCACCTTCGAGGGCCGCAAGCGCAAGAAGAGCGCCGAGGAGGGCATTAAGACCCTCTCCGATTGCGTCGACACCATGATTGTCATCCCTAACGATAAGCTGCTCGACATCGCCGAGAAGAAGACCACCATGCTCGAGGCCTTCGCGATTGCTGATGGCGTCCTTTCCCAGGGCACCCAGGGCATCACCGACCTCATCACCGTCCCCGGTATCATCAACCTGGACTTCGCCGATGTTAAGACCATCATGAAGCAGGCCGGTACCGCCATGATGGGTATCGGTACCTCTTCTGGGGATACCCGTGCCGTCGACGCAGCCCAGCAGGCCATCTCCAGCCCGCTGCTCGAGAGCTCCATCGATGGTGCCACACGCGTGCTGCTCTCCATCGCCGGTTCCAAGGACCTGGGCATCCAGGAGATCAGCGACGCCGCCGACGTTGTCGCCAACGCCGTCGACCCCGAGGCCAACATCATCTTCGGTACCGTTGTCGACGAGTCCCTGGGCGATCAGGTGCGTATCACCGTCATCGCTACGGGCTTCTCCGACTCCAACGTCAACCGTCAGGACGAGCTCTTTGCTGCTCAGCAGTCTCAGAGCAAGGCCGCTGCCTCCGCTGAGCCGCAGCGCACCGCTCCGGCCACCAGCCCGGCTCAGGCCGCTCCGACCCGCAACGTCGGTGGCACCGAGCTTCCTAACTTCGGCAACGATCAGTTCGAGCTTCCCGACTTCCTGAAGCGCGGCAGCTTCTAAGTCGTTCTTTGCATTGTTGTGCACAGGGGCGTGTCCGTATGGACGCGCCCTTTTTATTTCGACTTTGTAAACTAGAACCTCCAATCTCTTTACGTTCCCTTTACGATTGCCTCCAGCGCAGCAGGTATCCTTTTAGAGAAGTATGACAGCCGTATAAACGCTGGCTGTAGCGGCGATGCCGCGGTACTTGTGTTATTAGGAGGCTTTAGTATGGCAGCACGTGCGGACAAAGTTTCGCGTGTCGACCATGATGGAGTTACGTTGGTGGAAGGCGCGACATCCGATGTTCGCTTTGCCTTCACCGAGCGCGCCGGTGGTGTTTCCGAAGATGCGTACTCCTCACTCAACTTGGGCTCGCATGTTGGCGATGATCCCTTTGCTGTTCAAGAAAATCGTCGTCGCGCGCTCGAGGCTATGGGTGCCGCCGAGTGCGAGCACAACCTGCTCGTTCCCAATCAGGTCCATGGTGACCATATCGTTGCGGTGACCTCGAACGGCGCCGATGACCTTGAGGACGTCCGCGAGCAGATTGCCGAGGGCTGCGATGCCATCGTCTGTACGGCGCATAACGTACCCGTGCTGCTCTGCTTTGCCGACTG
>CABUUE010000107.1 GCA_902494685.1 uncultured Collinsella sp. | reverse complement strand
TCGTGGGTGTCGTGAACGTGGACAGGGGATTGAACGCGCATCCGCTCAAGCCCAATACGGCAATGACCGCCGCGGTCCCAGCACCTAACCGAGCCGCGTGCATCAAGCTGCCCCTCACCATGTCCACTACCCTGCCTTCTGTGTCGTATACAATCCGTGCGTTGCGCGGAATAACGGGTTGTTCCCACCAGCTGACCTGGTATTTGACCCCACACTTGCGCACCGGGGTGTTTGCTCGGGAGGCCGTAACCACCTTCACGACTGGCCCGCTCGCCCGCGAGGCGGTATTGCCCCAAAGAAAGTAGAACGGACGGTGCGGCTTACATCTAGGACGCGCCATGATCGCGCCGCGCGCACGCGGTCGCTTACGTGGATCCCTTTGACCGCGTCTGTCTTGGACTAGGATGGACATTTCGTCCGTCCGCAACCACAGCCTGGCAGGAACGTAGCGCATTATAGCTAAGTTCAAGCTAAAGTTTAAGGTTAGGGGCGTCATTCGCACCGTGAGCACAGATTTTGCAGGTCGGAGCGGACCATTCGTGCCCCCCCCATGAAGCCCGGAGCTCCCCTACGGGGAGCTCCGGGGCACCCGTCTCAGGGCGCCGTGTGCAAAAAACGGCAAATATGAGTACTGTCACCAATTTAGTAGCAGCTTTTTTCCGCCCCGTGAGCCCTTTTTGAGTTCCGTACAGCCTGCTTGGCGCCAAGATATTCCACATTCGTTTATTATCTCTTCAATGAATCCAATTTTTCGGCCCAAGTTTCTTTGTTTTTACTGCCACTAATCTAGTAACAGTACTCATATTTGCCGTTTTTTGCACAGGGCATATAAACAGACCTCCCTATAAAGCCATAGTTTTATGCCGGCTTGAGCCCAAAGCACGCTCGGAGCGTATTCAGCAGAGTGTCTTGCCTCTTTCGACGCGCCTCTACGCGATTCTGATATCGCTTACCCATACGTTGGTAAATGCGCCATGCGAGCGCTTCCATCGCTTCCATGTCGCAGAGCATTTCGTTGTTGACCGTCGCGACCTCGATTCCCATAGTAATCAAGCCCGTGTTGCGTTTTTCATCATGGACACGTCCCCTCCGGGAGGAATGACCCAGCTCACCGTTGTATTCAAGGTCAAACCGGGCTGCCTCCTGATATGCATCGCAAACTGCATGGGGCATCCCCGAGATTGCCTGTGCGCGGTCATCGAACTCGATCTTGTAGTCGGTCTTAAAGGGACCGCAGGCAAATCCGCCATAGGAAAACGGAAGCGAAAACATGGCAAGCATGATGCACTCCATGGGTGAGCGCAGGTTTTCCGACAGATAGGGACACAGCCGCCGCAGTTGTTTGGCCGCACTCCCCTTGCATGCCGCGAGGTAATCTGTCAGGCGATCGGGCGTCAACACCGGCTCGACTTCAAAGTAGCCCACGTCTGCCGGTTGGTCCTTGTCCTTTGCAAGTCTATTCGCAACAGGCGAGGTATAGGGAGGTAGATACTTCCCGCGATCGCTTAGTGAAATCTTGGAACACAGTTCCTGGGCCAGGGCAAACGCCTGGATACAGCCGACCTCGCGGGCGACGGCAGCACAAAGGGCCTCGGGAGATAGGCTGTACACCCCCGGTTCCACCTCTAGAATCGAGCCGACAGGCAACCCGGAACACACGGACCAGCCCACGCCAGGCATGCGTCGGCGCTGCGCCGCAGATCCCACCAGCAAGCACAGATCTTCTTGCACCTCGCCACTTTTGGCTCCAATTCGCACCAGGTCGGGAAGATAGATATCCTCGGTCGAAGGCGATGACGTACACAGCACGCGGCGCTCCTCCTCGGGCTCAAGGTCCTTCCAGCCGATGTAGCCCATCTGCCGACGCTCGGCGCGCATCATGCGTAGCGCCGAGGCGCCTGTTAGGATTATGGAAGCCGCTAGCTGTTCGCCTGTCGGCTCGTTGCACCGCTCAATCTTTACCGCCACACGAATCACCCCTACCAAACGCGTGCGATAGCGAGGCCATCAACGGCCGCGGCACCGGCGCGCTTGAGTTCCGCCGAAGCCGCTGCCATCGTCGCGCCCGTGGTGATAACGTCGTCGATAAGCAGCAGGCGGCGGCCCCGCACGTCCTCAACGGTCTCGTACATGCCTCGGGCGCGTTCACGGCGTTCTTCACGACCGAGTTCACGCTGGTCGCCATGGCCGTACTTAACGAGGGCGTCGAGCAGCGGAACACCAGACAGCTCGCAAAATGGGCGCGCGATGGCTTCCATATGATCGAAGCCGCGTCGCCGAAACGCCGCCGCCGTCGCGGGCACAAACACCACGGCATCGGCGCCGGACAACACACCGCCCAAGCGTTCGGGTGCCGCGACCTGGGCATGTAAGGCGGTGTCGTATAGCAGCTCTGCCAGATACGGCGCCAGGCGTCGCTCGCCCGCATCTTTGTACGCTTTAATGATCCTCGGGAGCGGATGCGTGTAAACGGCACATGCCAGGCACCGGTCGAGCGCTTCGGCCATCGCCGAGGACGCACCCACGACCGAGCACTCGGTGCACAGCAAGTCTCCAAACGGGGCACCGCATCGAGTGCAGCTATGCCGCGGGTCGATAAGCGCAAGCGCCGCCAGGCAGTCTTGGCAAATAAGCGCGCCGGAGCGCTCGCAGCCGGCGCATCGCGTGGGCGACAACGCCTCAAGCGCCTCGTGCGCCGCCCGCTCGGCAAACGGTAGCAATTCGTCCGCAAACGGTAGGATGCCGGCACCTTGCAGGCATCCCAACACATTCAAATGTCTCTTCACGACACAACCCTCCCTACGTTCGGTCGCAGGGAGGGTTGTTGATTCAGCGCTATGGTACCCCGGCGCGTTTGGGGTCAGGCAGGTTAAATCCGTTTGCGGGCGCTATTCGCCGGTGGGCGGTTGCGGTGCAGACGAGTTTTGGGTCGAGCCCTCGCCACCATCTTGACGCGGCTTGCGGGAACGGCGACGGCGACGGCGCTTCTGGCCCTGGTCGGCCGAACCCTCGCCACCACGATCTTCGCGCGACTCGCGTTCGTCGCGAGCAGCGCCGCGCGCGGCCTTGGCTGCCGCCCCTCCGCCATCTCCGGGGCGACGGCGTGTGACCTTGACCTCGCCGTCCGAGACCTGATCGGCCACGGAGGGCACCGAGGGCTTTTGCTGCGTGCCCGAGGAATGGCGACGGCGCGGACGCGGGGCGCGCTCGTCATCGTTGCGCTGCTTGCCGCCCTTGTCGGCAGGCGTATCGGAACCCGAACCACCCTTGGGGGCGGCACCGGCTTCGCGAGCGGCTGCGGCGCGGAAGGCGTCCTCGCGCTCCTCGCTCGACAAATGGCGGCGGCGACGGCGCGTGGGATTCATGCCACCGCCGCGGTTTTGCTGCTGAGGCTGCTGGGCCTCGCGCTCGCGGGGGGAGTTCTTGCCTGCGGGAGCGGTCTCGCCGGCATCGACCGAACCCGAGCGCTTGCGGCGGCGACGTCCACCGGCAGCCTCCTCAGCCTCGGGTATCTCGGCCTTGCCGCGACCCTTACCGCGGCCGCGACCCTCGCTCTGGCTCTGACCGGCACGGGTATCGGCGTCCGCGTCGCGACGGCGGCGCTTGGGCATCGTCGTCCCCGCCAGACGGTCGGCGCTCGACAGGCCATCGCCCACGTCGACGCCGTTCTCGCGGTCGAGCTCCATAAGCGCCAGGCGCATCTCGGGCGACTCGATACGCTCGAGCACATCGCGCGTCACGCAGTCGGGGCGGCAGTTGCAGCCCTGCTCGGCAGCCTTCTTTTTGCAGCCCTCAGAGCAGGTCATGTCGGCCAGGTTGACCTTAAAGACTTTGCCGTTCTCCAGGCGCAACACCAGCTGCTCGCGCGGCGTGTCATATTCCTGGATGCGCGCCTTGCCAAGCGGCGTATCGATAAGCGTCTTCTTTTTGGGCGCGCGGCTCTTAAAGTCCTTGTACGCCTCGAACTCATAGCGCAGGCAGCACATCAGGCGGCCGCAGACGCCGCTAATCTTGGATGAGTTGAGCGGCAGGTCCTGCTCTTTTGCCATGCGGATCGAAACCGGCTCAAACTGTCCGCCAAAGCGCGTGCAGCAGAGCTCCTGGCCGCACTGGGCATAGCCGCCCACCAGGCGGGTCTCGTCACGCACGCCGATCTGGCGCATGTCGACGCGAATGTGCAGCGTCGAGGACAGGTCCTTGACGAGCTGACGGAAATCGACGCGCTCCTCGGCAGCAAAGTAGAACACAGCCTTCTCGCCGCCAAACAGGTACTCGACGCCGACCGGCTTCATCTCGAGGTCGAGCTCCTTGACCAGACGGCGGAAGTCGACCATGGCCTCGTCACCCTGGATAGCCAGGTCGTCGGCAAGCTGCAGGTCGATGTCGCTCGCTACGCGCAATACGGGCTTGAGCGGCTGACCGATTTCGTCGAGCGGCACCTCGAAGGGATCGGCCGTGACCAGGCCGATCTCGGTTCCGCGCTCGGTAGAACAAATGGCATAATCGGCCTCGAGGATATCCAGATCCTGTGGGTCGAACCACAGGTCGCGCGAGGCGTAGGTAAACTTAACGGGTACGACTAACGGCATTTCAGTGCCTTCCTGATATCGAACAGCATGACCTCAATGGCCAGCTGGGGAGTAACGTTTCTGGCGATGTTGCGCTCGGCGGTGGTAACCGCCTCGAGCGCCTGGGTGGCACCCGCAACATTCGTCGCCGCGGCAAGCCGCCCGATCGTGTCGCGCACGTCCTCGTTCACAACGTCTGCCGCCTCATCCTGAAGCGTCAGCAGCACGTCGCGCATGAGCGTCCGCGCGCTCGCCAGCGCTTCCATGATACCCGAACGCTCGCGCGCGTTGAGTTCGCGCTTGTTGCGGTCCTCAAGCTGCTTCAATGCTCCACGCGACAGGTAGTCGGCATTTTGCTCGAGCACCTTTTCCTGCGTGGACTTGACCTCGGCGAGCGGTGCCTTGACGGCGACGATGAGCGACTTGGCGCGACTGAGCACATCGGCCTCGTCGGCGGCGATGAGCGAGTCGATGGCACGGACCATCTGGCGACGGGCGTCCTGGCGCTCGGCGCTCTTGAGGAACTCGATACCGCGCGTGGGGCTGCCCGCCACAGCGACGGCCATGCGGCAGCGCGCGGGATCCTGACCGGTGGCGCGGCTCACGGCCTGCGCGGCCACAGTAGGCGACACCAGCCGAAACGGCACGCACTGGCAGCGGCTCACGATGGTGGGCAGCATCACGTCGGCCGAGGTGCCCAACAGGATGAACATGACGCCCTCGGGCGGTTCCTCGAGCGTTTTGAGCAGCGCGTTGGCGGTGTTGGCGCGCAGCTGCTCGGCACGGTCGATGATGTAGACCTTTGCCTTGGCGCGGATGGGCGCCAGGGGCACGTCATCGAGCAGCTCGCGGGTCTGCGCGATGAGGTAGCCCGTAGCACTTTCGGGCGTGTAATAGTGCACGTCGGGATGCGTGTGCCGCGCAACGCGTACGCAGCTGTC
>CABUUE010000106.1 GCA_902494685.1 uncultured Collinsella sp. | reverse complement strand
CGGTGAGCAGCGTGCTCATGTCCACGCCCACTAGGCGAACCTGTGCGTTCACGAACGCAAAGATCGGCAGAATCACAAAGTTGACCGGCGTGGAGATCAGACGCTCCATGCGGATGAGCGGCGGGGTCACGCGGTGCATGACGCGCTCGACCCTGGTGGTCGAGACGGTAAAGTCATGCTGGCCCAAGATGTGCGCCTCGTCGTCGTAGCGGTCATCGAGCAGCGGCAGGCACTCGCCCAACCAATCGGTGAGGCTATCGAGCTTGACGCCGCACTTGGCCGGGATGGTAAAGGCCAAGATGACGCCGGCAAGCGTGGCATGTACGCCGCTCTTGAACATGCAGAACCACAACAGCAGACCCAGTACCGAATACGGGGCAAGGCGGTAATGCTGCGTCTTGTTGAGCCACACGAGCGCGCAGGTCACAAGCGCAGCGGCGCCCAACCAAAACGGATTGGGGCTCTGACCGTAGAAGATGGCGATGGCGGCGATGGAGATAAGGTCGTCGGCGATGGCGAGCGTCGAGAAGAACACGCGCACGCCGTTGGGCACGCGGTTGCCCAAAAGCGACAGCACGCCCAGCGCAAAGGCAATATCGGTTGCCATGGGGATGGCCCAACCGTTGCGGGCGCCGGCATGGTTAAAGATCAGGTAGATGCAGGCGGGAACGACGACGCCGCCCACGGCCGCCAGCATGGGAAGCATGGCCTGACGCGGATTCTTGAGCTCGCCGACCGTCATCTCGTACTTAAGCTCAATGCCCACCAACAAAAAGAAAATCGCCATGAGGAAGTCGTTGACGAAAAGCTCAACGGTGAGACCGGCCGTAAGGTTGCCCAGACCCACATACAGCGGGGTCTCCAAAAAGTGATGGATGGCCTCGTAGGCATCGGTATTGGCGCAAATGACGGCGGCGATGGCGGCGAAGACCATGACGGCGGCGGAAATCGTGCCGTTCTCGGCGATGCGCTCCCAAATGTCGTGGCGCTCAAAGCGCTTGCGCTCACGGACGTTGAACAGCTGCTCAGTTGCTGCCATGGGCGGCTCCTTTCACGGGAAAGCTCCCGTCTTAAAAAAGCACGGCCCGCCCAAGTGGCGGCGCCGCGCTCTAACGTATTACGCTTGCATCTAGCCTACCCTGCACGACAAGCACGCAGGCGCGGCCGAAAAGCGGAACCACAGGTTGAACATTATTTGCTCAACGGCACGGGCACGCCTGTCCAAGAGACGACGCGGCGCATGCACAAAAAACGACCGGAGCGCGGGGCGTCCGCGATCCGGTCGTGGCGTTCGGTCAACTAAACCTAGCAGGCGGCCATGATGGGGGCAGCGACCTGCTTCTTACGGGAGAGGACGCCCGGCATCCAGACGCCGTCGTGCTCGTCGGCAATGCCCAGGCCCTTCTGAGCAGCCTCGGTCTCGCCCTCGAGCAGGACCTGCGAGCCCTCCTCCATGATGTCGGTGATGCACAGGACAATGCCGTCAGCACCCTTCTCGGCGGCGTAGGCGCGCATGGCCTCGCGGATCTCGTCAATCATGCCGAGTGCGCGGGTCTTGTCGACAGTCTCGTACTGGCCGATGAGTAGCTTCTTGCCGGCGGGCTCGAACATCTTGATGTCGTTGCCGACCATCTCGGCTGCGGTGAAGGAGCCGGACGGACGGGTAAGGAAGACCTCCATGCCAAACTTGACCGGGTCGACGCCCACCTGCTCGCCGAGCTTGGCGGCGACGGCGCGGTCAACATCGGTGGTGGTGGGGCTCTTGAGCATGAGCGTGTCGGTCATCATGGCCGAGAGCAGCAGCTTGGCCTGGACATCGGAAAGCTCAACGCCGAGCACGCCGGCGAGCTTGGTGACGATGGTGCAGCTGGAGCCCCAGGGCAGGCAGATGTAGTGCAGCGGGCCGGCGGTCTCGAAGTCGCCGATGCGGTGATGGTCGACAACACCAAAGACCGTGGCGTCCTTAAGGCCGGCGACGGACTGGGCGGACTCGTTGTGGTCGGTGAGGACGACGAGCTGACCGGCCTCGACGGACTCGATTACGCGAGGCTCGGCAATGCCGGCATCGGCGAGCAGCTTGGCGGACTCGGCCGGAAGCTGGCCCAGAGCGCAAGCCTCGTAGGTGTTGCCGGCATACTCAACCTGGTTAAGCAGCTGGGACAGGACGACGGCGCTCATGATGGCGTCGTTATCGGGGTTCTGGTGACCAAAGACAAGAACGTTTGCCATGGATATCCTCCACTTGATATGTGTACTTGGACGTAGCTATGGTAGCACGCTGGCGCCGAGCCTTCGCAGACGGAAGGGGCACGGCATATTTTGGGGCAGGCATGGGGGCCAAGGCTATCCCTTTTGCACCGTGTTGGTGCAAAGCAACTTGACCCCCTTGCAGCAGCTATTTACCGGCGGCGCGCAGGGCTACGTAGGCAGCGCCGATGATGCCGGCGTCGTTTCCGAGCGAAGCGACCTTAATGGGCGTCTCGCGCGAGGCAGAGAGCGCGTACTGCTTAAAGTGCTCGCGAACCTTGTCGAGGTAGACATCGGCCGAGGCGGAGGCGCCGCCACCGATCAGGAACATCTCGGGGTCGACCACGTTGGCGATAAGTGCCAGAGCACGGCCGAGATAGTCGGCCATGGTGTCGGCCGCGGCCAGCGCAAGCTTGTCGCCCTCGCGGCAGGCCTGGAACACGTCCTTGGAATCGGAGGGGCCGGTGAGCTCGATGGGGTCGACGCCCGCCTTCTTGCACTCGGCCAGGTAATTGCTCACCACGCCGGTGGCACTGGAATACTGCTCTAGGTGGCCATGGCCGCCACAGCCGCAGGTGCGCTCCTCGGCCGGGTTCAGGCACATGTGGCCAATCTCGCCGCCGGCGCCCACAACGCCCGATACCACGTCGCCGTTAACGATAACGCCGCCACCCACACCGGTACCGATGGTGACCATCACCACGTTCTGTACGCCCTTGGCAGAGCCGAGCCAGGCCTCGCCCATAGCAGCGGCGTTGGCATCGTTCTCGTACTTAACAACCGCGTCGGGGCAGTGCTTTTGAATGGCAATCCTCAGCTCGGGCAGGTTAATGGCAATGTTGGCCTTGACCTTGGCATCGCCCGACGCCGGGATGGGGCACGGAACGGCCAGGCCAATGCCTGCCACAAAGGCACGCGGAATCTGCGCCTTGGCGACCACCTGGTCGATAGCCTCGGTCACCGCGGCAAAGCCCGCAGCGTCAACGATGGGAGGCGTGGGCACGCTGGCCTTGGCAAGCAGGTTTCCGTCCTCGTCGAACAGGCCCTCCTTAACCGAAGTGCCGCCGACGTCAATGCCGATGTAGTACTGCTTAGGTTCCATGAGAGCCCACCTTTCTCGTTTAAACATTGCCTGTATGGTACCGCTCCCAAGGCAAAAACCTACCAAAAAGAGACAGGTTTGTTTTGGCAGGTTTTATCTGGGAAAACGCAGAGTACGAGATTCGGTTCGCTGGCCGCTATATCGGTTCGGTCCCGTCCTCGGACCGATCATTCCTCAACACGACACTACTCAAATGTTTATCATTTAAAACGCTCTGATTTTACAAGCGGGGCGTCTTTTGATTTTATCTTTCTCGAACTTTTCAATAACTCAATAGAGATACTTAGGCGTTGACTATACTTTCTTTTATTCTCAATCAAGTCGGAAAGGAGGTTCCTTGATTCCCAAATACGAGGCAATAGCTGCAGATATTCGTCGAAGTATCGAGGATGGTGCTCTTAAACCGGGCGACAAGCTTCCCACCGTCGTTGAGTTCTGCGAGCTCTATAGCGTTTCCAAAATCACCGTCAAACGAGCTATCGAGCAAATCACCGAGGAAGGTCTTATTACCAGCCGTCGTGGATCGGGTACCTACGTTAAGGACACGGCGGGACTTCCCGGCCAGGCGTTTTTCCAGGGCAAAAACGACCGTGCCCAGGGCTTTTCATATGAGCACCGCGGAGAGAAGGTGACCTCGGTGGTCTACGATTTCTCGATTGTTAATCCACCAGCGGACATCGCAGCCCAGCTGGGAATCGCCGAGGATGACTTTGCCTATCACATCGTGCGCGTGCGTCAGGCCGACGAGAAGCCCATCGTTATCGAGTACACCTACATGCCCCTCGAGCTGATTCCGGGCCTTAAAAAGAAGGACCTGTACGGATCGGTCTACCGCTTTGTCCGCGAGCAATGCGGGCTGAAAATTTCGAGCTTCCACCGTACCATTCGCGCCGTGGTAGCAACCGAGGAAGAAGCCGATCGCCTGGACACCAAAACTGGCTCTCCCCTGCTCGAGCTCACCCAGATTGGCTTTTTGGACAGCGGCGCCGCCTTTGAGTATTCGGTCTCGCGCAACGTTGGCGACCGCTTTGAGTTGCACAACGTAACGTTGGCATAGGTTTTTGTAGTCATCCGGGCGCTCGCTTTGAACAGTTCTACGCAGCGCCCGCGCAACACAATGGGGGTATGAACATGTCCGATTTGATTAAGCTGACGCCGATCTTCCACGAGAAGATCTGGGGCGGCCGCCAGCTCGAAACCGTATTTGGCTACGACATTCCCGATGGCCCCATCGGTGAGTGCTGGGCCATCTCGGCCCACCCCAACGGCGACTGCCAGATCGCTGAGGGCCCGTACGCCGGTCACACGCTGTCATGGCTGTGGGCCGAGCACCGCGAACTCTTTGACAACTGCGAGGGCAAGGAGTTCCCGCTGCTCATTAAGATTCTGGACGCCAAGGACGACCTTTCGATCCAGATTCATCCCAACGACGAGTACGCTGCCGAACACGAGAACGGTAGCCTGGGCAAAACCGAGTGTTGGTATGTGCTGGACTGCGAGCCCGACGCCACGATCATCGTCGGCCAGCGTGCCAAGGACCGCGCCGAGGCCGCACAAATGATCGAGGAAGGACGTTGGGACGACATGCTCAACGTGTTGCCGATTCACAAGGGCGACTTTTTCCAGATTGATTCCGGTACCGTGCACGCCATCAAGACCGGCACGCTCATTTTGGAGACGCAGCAGTCGAGCGACGTGACGTATCGTCTGTACGACTACGACCGCCCCGGCACCGACGGCAAGCTGCGCCCACTGCACATTGAGCAAAGCCTCGACTGCATCGACTTTGACGTCCAGGCCCCGGTCGACGGTACCGTGACCGCACCCGAAGTCGACGGCGTGACCGAGCTCGAGTCCAACCCCTGCTACACCGTCGATCGCGTGCGCGTCAACGGCAGCAAGACCTTGGAGCAGCGCTGGCCCTTCATGTGCCTGTCGGTCATCGACGGCGAAGGCACCGTCTGCGGCGACCCCGTCCACAAGGGAAGCCACCTGCTGGCCCCGAGCACCGTCAGCTCCATCGACCTCGAAGGCAAGATGGAACTGATCATCAGCCACCTGTAGGCCACCGGTCCCCAAGCGCTCGCCGGGACGGGGCGCGGGGTTTGGTCGCCTGCTCGGACAGTCTTGCTCGCACGGAGAGCACATTAAGTGCTCTCCGGCTCGTGCGGAACTCGCGATCGACCT
>CABUUE010000105.1 GCA_902494685.1 uncultured Collinsella sp. | reverse complement strand
GAGCTGCTGGCCGATGCGCTCGAGGCCAAGGGCTTCCCGCGCGAGGCCGTGTCGATGATCGAGTCCACCGACCGCGAGGCCACTGGCGAGCTCATGAAGCTCCGCGGCATTGTCGACGTACTCATTCCGCGCGGCGGTGCAGGCCTGATCCAGCGCTGCGTGCGCGGGTCGCTCGTTCCGGTTATCGAGACGGGCACGGGCAACTGCCACATCTACGTGCATGAATCCGCCGACTTTGATAAGGCGCTCAACATTATCGTTAATGCCAAGACCCAGCGCGTAGGCGTGTGCAATGCCGCCGAGTCGCTGTTGGTCGACCGTGCTGTGGCCGATGCGTTTTTGCCTGCGGTCGTTGCCGTGCTGCACGACCACGGCGTGCTCATTCACGGCGACGAGGTCACGTGCGCCGCGTGCGCCGACGCCGGCTTTGTAGAGGGCGATGACTACGTCCCCGCGACTGAGGAGGACTGGGGTCGCGAGTACCTGGCGCTCGAGATGAGCGTGAAGGTCGTGGCAAACGAGGACGAGGCCATCGCACACATCAACCGCTACGGCACGATGCACTCCGAGGCCATCGTTGCCGAGGACACGGATGCTTGCGAGCGCTTCCTGGATGCGGTCGATGCCTCGGCCGTGTACGCCAACGCCAGCACGCGCTTCACCGACGGCGGCGAGTTTGGCCTGGGCGCCGAGATCGGCATCTCGACCCAAAAGCTCCACGCCCGCGGCCCCTTCGCCGCCGAGGCCCTCACCACCTACAAATACAGGCTCCGAGGCACCGGTCAGGTCCGCCCCTAACGCCCGCGCAAAGAAAAACCACCACAAAGGTGCCTGTCCCCTTTGTGGTGGTTATTTAGGTGAAGCGGCAGGTTAGGCCTGGAAGGTATCGCGATCGGGCGCGAAGGACTGCATGGCCGCGATGGTGCGGTCAAAGAGCTCGGGGAGCTCCCAGCCGAGCATCTCGGCGCCCTGCGAAATCACGTCGCGCGAGCAGCCGGCGGCAAAGCGCTTGTCCTTGAACTTCTTCTTGAGCGACTTGGTCGTAAAGTCCATAACGCTCTTGCTCGGGCGCATGATGACGGCGGCGCCGATCAGGCCGGTGAGCTCATCGCAGGCAAACAGGATCTTTTCCATCTGCAGCTCGGGTTTGGGCAGCGAGGTGTTGAAGTCCGACGTGTGCGTCTGGATGGCGCGAATGAGCTCGGGAGACGCACCTTCGCCCTCAAGAATCTCGGCAGCATAGATGGTGTGGTTCATGGAGTCGTCCTCATGCTCCTCCCAATCCAGGTCGTGCAGCAGACCGACGATGCCCCAAAACTCCTCGTTCTCGGGGTCGAACTCGCGCGCAAAGTAGCGCATAGTGCCCTCGACCGTCTCGCCATGGGTGATGTGGAACGGGTCCTTGTTGTGCTCGTTGAGCAGTTCGAACGCGCGGTCGCGGGTGATTCCGGCGGTAAGCGGCTCTGCCATAAGAGACTCCTTGTGCTCGTGGGTATCGATGAGAATGAATACTACTAGAACAAGAAAACCACCACAAAGGTGCCTGTCCCCTTTGTGGTGGTTTTTGGCGCGGTTGGGTTAGTTGAGGGCAGCTTGGGCTAGGCGGGCTTCAGCGTCCTCCTCGGTGACGCCCAAGGCCACAGCGAACTCCTCGATGGAGCGGCGCTTGGCTTCCTTGAGTACGCGCATGTAGTAGGAGCTGGGCTTTTTATCAGCTTCCTCGGCCTGGCGAATGCGGTGCATCATGGTCTTTGCCACGCGGACCGTCTCGGGCGCACCCAGCTTGAGCTGCTGCTTAAAGTGCGTCTCTTCAAGTGAGCTGTTGCGCTCGGTAAAGGTGTCGCACTCCAGCTCGTCGTAGTGGCTCAGCAGGTGCTCGGCATCTTGCTGAGAGATGGCGGCGTGCAAACGGTCGGCCTGCGCCACGGGGTACATGAGGATCGTCTGCGCGTGTCCCTGCTTGGTCTCGAGCAGCAGCATGGGCTGCGGTGTGTCGTCCCTAAAACCGACGACGGTGCAGACTCCCTGACCCGGATGAATGACGTGTTGACCGATTGAGAACATGCTACCTCCAACTTATACGAATTTACGTATGTCTAGAATAACACGCTGACGTGCGCAAATCCTCACTTTATGCAGGAAAAGCACACAACTCTGATAGGTAAGAGTATTCGATAAAAGACGCAGCTCATTCACACCTTTATGCATTTTCAACGCGTGCATAATTTGCAGGCAGACTGGCATCTTTGAGTGACTCCATACAAGCTGTAGTCAATTTTGTGCATATGCAATATCTATTAGCTTTACCCTGCGACAGTAGCTACCGCTTGTGATAGAGTGCTACAAACTCTGGCTTTTGCCCTACGAGTGACCAAGAGCTCGGGGGCTTTAACACAAGGAGGACCTATGCCCGAGAAGATTGAAGAGCTGGTACACGCTGCGCTTGCTGCGGCCCAGGAGGCCGGCGACCTTTCCGCATTTGAACTTGACGATTGCGCCATCGAGCGACCGGCTGACACTTCTCATGGCGAGTGGACCTCCACCATGGCCCTGAAGTCCGCCAAGCTGGCTCACTGTGCCCCGCGCAAGATCGCCGAGGCCGTCGTTGCCCATATGCCCGAGGACCCCGCGATCGAGAAGGTCGAGATCGCAGGCCCCGGCTTCATCAACTTCTACCTCTCCGTCGCCGTCAAGAATGCCATCTTTGGCGAGGCCCGCGAGAAGGGCATGGACTTCGCTAAGTCCAACGTCGGTGGCGGCTTGAAGACCCAGGTCGAGTTCGTCTCTGCCAACCCCGTCGGCCCCATGCACATCGGCCACGGCCGCTGGGCCGCTCTGGGCGACTCGCTCTGCCGCGTCATGGACCACGCCGGTTACGACATCCAGCGTGAGTTCTACATCAACGACCACGGCTCTCAGATGAACACCTTCGGCAACTCCATCAGCACGCGCTATATGCAGCTTGCCGACATCATCGCCAAGCAGGGCGTGGATATCGACGAGGCTCACAAGATCTTGATCGCCGACCGCGACGCCTTTGTTGCCGACGAGAGCGACGAGCATCCCGAGACCCATCCGTATCAGGACAACTTTGCCGAGACCCTGGGCAAGGACTCCTACGGCGGCGACTACATCATCGACGAGGCTGCCGAGTTCTGGCGCACCGACGGCGATAAGTGGGTCGACGCCGATCCTCAGGAGCGCATGGAGAGCTTCCGCGAGCGCGGCTACGTAAAGATGGTCGACAACATGCGCGACCTCTGCCATGCCGTCAACTGCGACTTCGATCGTTGGTACTCCGAGCGTTCGCTGTACGTGAAGGACACCGAGGGCGAGACCGCCGGCACCTCCGCCGTCGACCGCGCTTTTGAGAAGCTCGACAAGATGGGCTACCTCTACACCAAGGACGGCGCCCTGTGGTTCCGCTCCACCGACCTGGGCGATGACAAGGACCGCGTCCTGATCAAGTCCGACGGCGAGTACACCTACTTCGCCTCCGACGTTGCCTATCACTGGGATAAGTTCCAGCGCGTCGACCACGTCATCGACATCTGGGGTGCCGACCACCACGGCTACATCGAGCGCGTCCGCTGCGTCTGCGACGCTCTGGGTTACCCCGGCAAGTTTGAGGTTCTGCTGGGCCAGCTCGTCAACCTGCTGCGCAACGGCAAGCCCGTCCGTATGTCCAAGCGTAAGGGCACCATGGTGACCCTGCAGGAGCTCGTCGACGAGGTCGGCTCCGATGCCGCTCGCTACACGCTCATCTCCAAGAGCTCCAACCAGATGGTCGACTTCGATATTGAGGCCGTTAAGAAGCGCGACAACTCCAACCCGGTCTATTACGTGCAGTATGCTCACGCCCGCGTATGCTCCATCCTGCGCCGTGCCGCTGACGTTACGCCCGAGCAGGCTGACGAGATGGGCATGAAGGCCGTTGCCGCCAAGGCCATCGGTGAGAACGTCGATTACTCGCTGCTGACCGACCCGACCGAGCTCGCCCTTTCGCGTAAGCTCAACGAGCTCACCGACCTCATCGCCAGCTGCGCTCGCGACCGCGCCCCGTTCCGTCTGACGCACTTTGCCGAGGAACTCGCCGGCGACTTCCACAGCTTCTACGCTGCCTGTCAGGTGCTGCCGAGCGAGGGCCGTCCCGTCGACCCCGAGCTTTCGCGCGCCCGTCTGGCCGCTTGCGATGCCGTCCGCGTGACGCTCGCCCTGGTGCTCACCCTCGTTGGCGTTTCCGCTCCCGAGCAGATGTAAGCTACGGATCATTTGACCGTGTAGGTTCGGCTTTGCTGAGCCCTATAAGCCCGATCTCCATGCGGAGGTCGGGCTTTTTGCGTTTGGTGAGACTATTTGGTTTGCTGGGAAATGCTACCAAATCGCAACTATACCGGTTTACGGGGCTGAATCGCCAACTGGCGACCATGGTGCCAATAGTGAAATTAAACCCGCAGGTAGATGGCTTATTGTTTCTTGATAATGCAGGGTATGGTTGGCTTGCAGCATCCTGGCCCCGTAATCCGGCGTAGTTTTGAAAATTGTCCCTTGGGGACGGAGGAAAACGGATCATTTTTGTCTCGAAGAGGGGTGGCGGGATACCGTCCGTCACGAATTGGGCTCATCTCCTACGTTTGGACGCATATCCCGAACCATGCCGAAAAGTACGATATTAAAACCGCAGGTAGCAGACTCGTTGTTTTTGAAAAAACAAGGGTATGGTCAGGGGCTCGGGGCAAACGTAGCAGATGGGCGCGATTCGTGGCGCGGCTATTCCAGGTGCCACGGCTTCACTCCTCTGGCGCGACATTTCAAGGCGCTTTTGAGGAGGAGTGTCCCTGATGACTGGGCGTTTAAGAACGTCCCCAATGACTAAGTTGCAGGTGGCGGCGGTTGTGTTACACTAACGCTGCGTATATGACGCAAATATCTCGATACAGATCAATGATGTCCGTCGGTTTTTGACGGAGCTAGACTGTTTAGCCGCCCTGAAGGTTTATGCAGGGAGCATGTGATCACAGGGCTTGAAAAGAAAGTTGAGCAAACACTGTGTCTGATCAACAGCAAGAAAACGAAATAACGACGACGCAAGCCGCTCCCGCTGCACCGGTTGCGTCGGACCAGGTCGCGGCGCCCGCGCAAGCCTCGGCTCCTGAGACGCCTAAGGCTGCTTCGACGCCTACGCCTGTAGCGGCTGAGAAGGCCGTGCCTGCAACTGGTGAGGAGGCTGCTCCGGCAAAGCCCAAGCGTACGCGCCGCGCGGCCAAGCCTGCCGATGACGGCGAGGAGGTCACCAAGCCCAAGCGCCGTACCACGCGCACGACGCGCGCCAAGCGTACCGTTGCAGCTGACTCCTCGGCGCCGATTTCCGATGAGGTCGCGCAGGCACGTGCGTTGGCGCAGATTAGCGAGGCTCAGGTGGTGCGCGCCCGCCGTCGTGCTGCCGAGCGCGAGGCCGCGGCTCTGACCGAGCTTGCAGCTCCGTCTGTGCCCGAGACCCCTGCCGCCACCGAGACCCCTGCCTCCGACCTGCCGACCGAG
>CABUUE010000104.1 GCA_902494685.1 uncultured Collinsella sp. | reverse complement strand
GGGAAGTTGGAGAGGCCGAGGGCGCGCACCTTGCCCGCGCGGTACGCCTCCTCCATCGTGCGCCACGCGGCAAGGTAGTCGCCTACCGGCTGGTGCAGGATGAGCATGTCGACGTAGTCGAGCCCCAGGCGCTGGAGCGTGGCGTCCACCGCCGGCATGCCCGCGTCGTAGACGCTCGGCCAGAGCTTGGTGGAGACGAAGATCTTGTCGCGCGCGATGCCGCTCTTGGCGATGGCACGGCCCACGGCGCGCTCGTTCATGTAGGCGTTGGCGGTGTCGATGTGCTCGTAGCCAGCCGCGAGCGCGGCGGTTGCGGCTGCTTCGGCCTCGGCCGGGGTCATGAGGAAAGTGCCCAAACCTTCGATGGGCATCTCTACGTCGTTGTTGAGCTTCAGATACTCCATGGTCTCCTCCTTAATGGTGACTTTTCGAATACAAGGCTACGGCGTTTGCTGACGTGCGAGAAGTTCACGTTGGAATGATGGATATAACCATGGGGTATATACGGCACATAATGCGTGACGGGAGGATCGATGTACAACCCACAGCTTGACACTTTCATCCGCGTGGCGGAGGCGGGCAGCTTCTCCAAGGCGGCACAAGAGTCCTTCATCACGCCCACGGCTGTCATCAAGCAGATGAACCTGCTGGAGTCGCGGCTAGGCCTTACGCTGTTCCACCGATCGCATCAGGGGCTTTCGCTTACGCGAGCAGGCAGGTCGCTGCTCGCCGACGCCCGCCATATCGTGCAGTACTCTCAAGAATCAATCGCACGCGCCCGCGTCGCCGAGCGAGGAGAGAAGCGCATCATCCGCGTGGGAGTGTCGCTCATGACGCCCAGCACGCCGCTCACGAAGCTGTGGCCGAAGGTGAAGGAACGTTGCCCTGGCATGAGCCTTCAGGTGGTCACGTTTGAAAACACACCCTCGGCGGCGCGCGGTTTGGCGAACCTCGGGCAAGACATGGATATCGTGGCGGGGATTTTCGACGATGCCTTTCTTAAAGAGCGCGGGTGCTTGGGCCTCGAGCTTTCGCGCGAGCCGCTCTGGTGCGCCGTTCCCGTCGACAGCGAACTCGCCAAACGCGACATCGTCACATTCGACGACCTCCACAATCACAGTCTTATGCTTATACGCCGGGGCTGGAACGCCGAAATCGACCGCGTGCGCGACGAGATACTCTTGCATCATCCTCAAATCGCGCTCGTAGACTTCCCGCAATATCGGGCGGAGGTGTTCAATCGCGGCGCGAACGAAGACCTCGCGCTTGCGACGCTGCCGTTGTGGGCCAACGTCCACCCCATGCTCAAAACCGTCCCTACCGATTGGGACTGTCTCGTGTCTTACGGGCTGCTTCATTCGCTGCAGCCCGCAGACCATGTGCGGGAGTTTCTCGATGCGGTGTCTGCCGTGCTCGAGGCAAAGCATCGATAGGCAATCGCGAGCAGATGCGCTTATGCCTACGGGAATAACGGGAACTGGCTTCTGAACTCGCGTTTTGATACCGTCGAGTACCGCCTGATGCTGTTTCGGCGTCGCCATAGAGCAAAGCCATCAGCGAAATAACGGGAATAACAGCCTCCGAACCTTCTGGTTCGGAGGCTTTCTTTTTGCATGTCTGCCTAAAACGACTCCTTGCCAAAGCCCCTTGAGTATCGGGCGGCACTATTGGGCGTGGGCGTTATCGTAGGTATCTTTGATCTCTTCCGGCAAATCGTCGGGAATCAGCGCCTTCACTCTATCCTCGTTGCCATCTTGGATCGCCTGCTCGTAGTACCAGCATTTGAACTTCAACATATCCAGCGCACGGTTCATGTTCGCGATCTCCGACTCCATGTGGGCCTTCCGCTCCTCGAACATGGCCTTGCGCTTGGGATATGTCGATGGGCCCTCCGCACACCATTCCATGAACAGCCGGATGTCCTTGATCTCCATCCCAGCCTTCTTTAAGCATTCGATGACCCGAAGCGCCTCGAGTTCCGCATCGCCGAATCGGCGAATGCCGGACGTCCGCTCCAATTCCGGAAACAATCCCTGCTTGTCGTAATAACGCAGCGTGGAAACGGGCAGACCGAACATCTCCGCCACCTGTCCGATTGTGTACATGGGTCCTCCGAATAAAACTCGATTTCATCCCTTGACCTAAAGTCAGGTTTAGGTATTACCTTCATTCTCGTCAATACAAATCGGGAGCGCAAGGGGTTTTCGCCAAAGGCGCACGCTTGTCGGAACGGTTTTCGCCGGCGGCGTGAACGGTGTGGGCGAAATCGCCGGGCATCCCGCTCTGGAGCAGGCGCATCGAATGGGCATGGAAATCTAGGCGCGGCTTAGCTGCGCGAAAGCAGTTTGTACTCAAAACCATCGACAGGAGGAAATCGATCATGACAATTAAACAGACGGCAGGTAGAGATGCCCTGGGGGACTTTGCCCCCAAATTTGCACAGCTCAATGACGATGTGCTGTTCGGCGAGGTATGGAGTCGAGAAGACGGGCTTTCCCTTCGAGATCGCAGCATAGTGACGGTGGTTGCCCTAATGGCGCAGGGCCTGACGGACTCTTCGTTTCAATATCATCTGATGTCCGCAAAGAACAATGGCGTGACCAGGGCTGAGATAGCGGAAATCCTTACGCATGCGGCGTTTTATGCGGGATGGCCCAAGGCGTGGGCGGCCTTTCGCATGGCGAAGGAGGTCTGGGCGGATGACAATGCCGCTGATGCAAGAGCTAAGCATCAAAACGAGATGGCCTTTCCCATCGGTGCCCCCAACGACGCATTTGCGAAGTACTTTATCGGGCAAAGCTACCTCGCGCCCCTTTCCACCGAGCAGGTCGGCATTTACAACGTTACGTTCGAGCCAGGCTGCCGCAACAACTGGCACACCCATCACGCCAAAAGCGGCGGCGGGCAGATTCTCGTCTGCGTGGCTGGCCGAGGGTTTTACCAGGAATGGGGCAAACCGGCACAGGAGCTGTGCCCCGGCGATGTAGTAAATATTCCCGCAGGCGTAAAGCACTGGCACGGTGCGGCGCCCGACAGCTGGTTTTCCCATCTCGCGGTGGAGGTTCCGGGCGAGGAGGCCTCCAACGAGTGGTTGGAGCCCGTGGACGACGAGCAATACCTTAAAGCGACTGACAAGGAGGTTTAGGTATGGAACAGTTGAATCTGACGCAGGAATGGGACAAAGTATTTCCCAAAAGCGACAAGGTTGAGCACAGCAAGGCGACCTTCCATAACCGATACGGCATCACGCTGGTGGCTGACGTCTACGTGCCTAAGAACGCGGAAGGCAAGCTGCCCGCCATCGCCGTCAGCGGCCCTTTTGGCGCGGTGAAGGAGCAGTCCTCCGGTCTGTACGCGCAGAAAATGGCGGAGTTGGGCTTTTTTGCAATTGCCTTTGACCCGTCCTATACCGGCGAGAGCGGCGGCACACCCCGCTATGTAGCATCGCCGGACATCAACACCGAGGACTTCTGCGCAGCGGTGGACTTCCTCTCGGTACAGGAAAACGTCGATCCGGAGCGCATCGGCATCATCGGTATCTGCGGTTGGGGCGGCATGGCGATCAATGCCGCAGCCATTGACACCCGTATCAAAGCGACCGCTGCTATGACCATGTACGACATGACCCGTGTGAACGCCAACGGCTATTTTGACAGTGAGGATTCTGAGCAGGCACGCTTTGAGAAGAAAAAAGCCATGAATGCACAGCGCACGGAAGATTACAGGGGTGGTACTTATGCATTGGCAGGCGGTGTTGTCGATCCGCTACCGGAGGATGCGCCGCAGTTCGTAGCGGACTATTACGCCTACTACAAAACTCCGCGAGGCTATCATCCCCGCAGCCTGAACTCCAACGGTGGCTGGAATGTGACGTCCTCGCTGTCGTTTTTGAATATGCCGATTTTGCAATACAGCAGCGAAATTCGCTCTGCGGTACTGCTGGTGCATGGCGAGAAGGCGCACTCCCGCTATTTCAGCGAAACTGCGTACAGCAAGCTGACGGGGGACAACAAGGAATTGCTCATTATCCCTGGTGCCAGCCACACCGACCTTTACGATCAGATGGACATCATTCCGTTTGGAAAGCTGAAGGCATTCTTTGAGGAATACCTGAAATAAGGCGCGCCTTGATTTAATGCCAAGTCTCCAGCAACGATTCTTCTAAAGAGTGGGAGTAGTTGAAACGAGGCGATTGAATAACTCCATACGTTTAGGTTACAAGAAAACATGCTGCGCGCCTGCAGCATGAAGGAGAGGGAATCCTATGAAAATCGTTGTATTGAGTGGTAGCCCGCGCAAGGGAGCCAATACCGACACCATGGTCGAGGCGTTTGCCGAGACCGCGCGTGAAGGCGGCAATGCGGTCGAGGTCGTCCGCGTTGCCAGCAAGAAGATCGCCGGCTGCTTGGGATGCCAGTACTGCTTCGCCCATGAGGGCGTCTGCGTGCAGAAGGATGACATGGCCAACGTGATCGAGTCGCTGAAAGACGCAGATATGGTCGTCTTTGCCTCGCCTATCTACTGGTTCGATATCACCGCGCAGGAGAAGGCCGCCATTGACCGCCTGTACGCCTTTGGTGCTACGGGCTTCCCGTTCACCAAGACGGCCCTTTTGCTCGATAGCCACAGTGAGGGCGTCTATGATGCGGCGATCGCTATGTACAAGTCAGCCTGCGCGTACTGCAAGTGGGAGGACCTGGGCATTGTCACCATCAGCGGTATGACCGAGCGCGACAGCATGGCATCCTCGCCCAAGTTGGAAGAGGTGCGAGAGCTCGCCCGCAAGCTCGCCTAAGGGCAAGAAGAACGCATGGCAATCGGTGTTGGTGGAAAATGCTTGCTATCCTTACCAAGAGGAATGCTGATTGCCATGCGTTGATGCTTCCGCGGACAATTCCGGCGTGCTAAAACGCCTTCTCGTTCAAGAATTCCCTGAACGCGGGGATGTCAAAGCCAACGAGACCACGCCCGCGCTCTCCGATGACGCCGTCCTCCAGGAGGCGGCGTTTGTATTGGCTTGCGTAGTTGCTGGCGACGCCCATGCGTTTGGCTATCTCCGAGACTCTGCTGGGGCCAGAATCGGACAGCATCGCGAGCAAAAACTCAATATCTTTATCGGAAAGCTCCCGATAGGTCGTTTCGAGAGAAGCTCGATGTCATGCTTCTCGAGTTGCCTGAAGACGCCATTCATGCACGTGCGCCAGTTACCCTGAGTCTCCTGAGCATATGTCCAATCGATGCCGACGGGCCCAATCTCAACGCCGCTTATGCACGCGCGAGGCTGTGAGAGGCGGCTATCTGCCGCTTCTTTGGTTCGCTCGATAATATCTTCGAGCATGCCTGGCATGGCGGAGACATTTGCTGCGATCCATGGTGGCCCCTTTGCAGGTTTTGCTAACTTTTGCAACTTTTGCTAAATTTTGCAAGTTTTGCTAATGGCTTAACATGCCTTGTACCGTGGGATTGTAGGAGTGAAAAACGGGGATTCCTATTATTCCGACTACGTTACAGCGAGCGGGGCCCGGAGCGCGATGTTGCTGCGCTC